>JACZXR010000263.1 GCA_022571535.1 Deltaproteobacteria bacterium
AGGAGTTTCATAGTCTAATTCCTCCGTTAGTCTGAGCCCCTTGCTGATGGATCCCGGTATCAAAAACGACAATAACTAGATCGGCCAGGGAGGAGGATCCTTTATGGCATGTACAATTAAAGCAGGCTCAATAAAATTCACCCAGGGATCTGGCTCCACAGCCTTCCGACACAGACTCCACGTAACTCGTGCATCATGCAGTCAATGACTCCTTTGTGTCAAGGAGATATGGGATCACATCATTATCTTATCCCAAGTTTCAGTTTTCGCCGAAGCACCAAAACCCGAATTTTCGACGCTCCCGGAAACCCTTAGGGAAATTCCCGCAAGTCCTGTGCCAATTACAGAAAAAAATTTCCTCAATAAATTCACAATGTTTCCGTCCTCCTCAACCAGGATCGCGTAGGGGTATGAATAGGGCTCTTTTACCCGAATCGGAACAAAATGCACCCTTTCGGTCAAAATCATCCAGGGCCTTTTCTCTATTCCCCCATCACTTTTACAATGACCCGCTTGCGGCGCTGGCCGTCAAACTCTGCGTAGTAGAGCTGCTGCCACGTCCCCAGGTCCAACTTTCCGTGGGTAACCGGAATGATGACCTGGTGGCCGATCAGAAGGTTTTTTAGATGCGCGTCTCCGTTTGTCTCACCCGTGCGGTGATGGCGGTAGTCCACGCCCTCCGGTGCCAGGCGGTTGAGCCATTCCTCGATGTCTTGAATCAGCCCGTCCTCTGCGTCGTTGATGTAGACCCCGGCCGTGATGTGCATGGCCGAGACCAACAACATGCCCTCTTTAATCCCGCTCTTATCCAGGATCTCTTCCGCCTTTGGAGTAATGTTGATGAATTCGCGGTGTTTCTTGGTATTGAACCAGAGATACTCGGTGTGAGACTTCATAGCCATGATCAGTTTTCGCTAAAAGAATAACTGCGCACGGTCCCGTCCTTGTTAAAAACAACGTAGAGACGTTTCTGGCCGGCCGATCCTAGTGCATAACCCACCGTATAGCGGTAGTAAGTCCACGCCTCGTAGCCGCTGTCGAATCCTTTTTCGACAGGCTCTCCAAAGTTCGAAAAGATCTCTGTCTTGGTGGTAACGTTGGTGCGGATTTCCTTAACGGGAGTAGTGGAAAAATCCCTACCGACACAGCCCCACAAAAAAAGGGCCAGAACCAAAAAATATAGCGGATTACGCATAAAACCTCCCTAGATTTCCCTTCTTCCCTCAATCGCCTTTCCCAGCGTCACCGCGTCGGTATACTCAAGCTCTCCTCCCATCGGTATGCCCCGGGCGATGCGGGTCACCTTAACTCCTAAAGGGTTGATCACCTTGGCGAGATACAGCGCCGTCGCCTCTCCTGCAACCGTTGGGTTGGTGGCCACAATGACCTCGCCAATATCTGAACTCCTGATTCGCGTCAAGAGGTCCTCGATCCGCAGGGACTCAGGTCCGATACCATCCAAAGGGGAAATCGCCCCGTGAAGAACGTGGTAGACACCTTTGAATTCGTGGGATCTCTCCATCGCCGTCAAATCCACCGGTTCCTCCACTACGCATACATTGTGCCTATCCCGCCGCGGATCACGACAGACCTTACACTGCGTCGCCTCGCCCGTTCCCGGGGCCACCTCGCTTAACCCAAAACAGGTCGGACAAAGACCGATCTCCTCCTTCAGCTTTCCAATGCTCTCCGACAGGGCCAAATTATCCCTCTTGTCTGCTTTGAGGATATAAAAGGCCAGGCGACCTGCTGTCTTCTCTCCGATACCGGGTAGCTTACAGAGTTCCTGAATCAGACGTGCCAGCGGGACAGGATACTCGGTCATGGCATCAGACCAGGAACTTTGATGCCCCCTGTCAGCTTGGTCATTTCCTCTGACACCATCTCTCTAGCCCGGCGCATCCCCTCGTTGATCGCTGCCTGGATCAAATCCTCCAGCATTTCTACTTCTTGGGAATTAATGACCGATGGGTCAATCTTGATAGAAGAAAGCGCAAATTGCCCATTGACCTTAACTTGGACCATGCCACCTCCGGAGGAAGCCTCCACGCTCTTTTTGGCCAGACCCTCTTGAATCTGCGCTAATTTGGCCTGCATCTCTTGCGCCTGTTTGAAAAGATTACCCATGTTTCCAATCCCGCCCGATTCATTAGCCATAAAACCCCCATTCCATTTTCCGAATTATACCTGCTCCGGGGTTCCGGAGTTAGTACTCAGCTCTCTTTTTTACCTCCTTGATCGAACCACCGAAAATCCGCAAGGTCTCTTCAACCATATTATTTTTTCCGTCATCGACGAATTGTTTTAGACCCACCGTTTTACTCTCACTCACAAGAGATTTGCCGATTAAACTAGAAACAATCACGGTCACCTCGCTGGCGAAGAACCGGCAGGCGTAATCTTTCAATGTCGTCAGGTTCTCCGGATCCATAAGATAGTTCAACTGATGCCGCTCACCCACGCCAATTTCGAGCTTCCCGGGTGGAAGTTTCAGGGGAACAACCTGTTCGAGATGAGAGGCCAAAAACTTCTTTTCCTCCATTATAAAAGCAAGAAATTTCTTCCAGACCGCCGCCTTCTCCTCAGGCCGGGGGGACTCCGAAGTATTTACTTCCCTTGTTTCCACACGATTCTCACCTCTCCCCCGCTCGCCTGTTACCCCTGATGGGGGAACCTCCGCCCGACCCCCCTCTCCCGACAACCTCCGCTCCAGGCCCTCTAATCGCTCCAGTGCCTCCGCGACTGGTATTGCCCCGGGAAGTGTGGCAAGCCGAATCAAGGTGGTCTCCAGGGCAAATCGCGGGTAAGAGGAGCGTGCAACCTCCAAGTCTCCGTCTGACATGACCCTAAAATAGTCCATCAGCGTATCCACGGACAATTCGGAGACCTGCCCATTCAGATCCTCAAACTCTTGATCGGGTAAATCAAACAAAAGACCTAACACCGAAGACTCGGACTTGTGGCCCTCTCCCCCACCGCCCTTTTCCTGAAGCAAGCGGGCAACGAGGAGATTACGAAATTGTTCCACAAGCTCACGTGATAGCCGGGTAAGGTCCAGGCCCTGGGCCATGACCCCAGCCACTATCTCTATGCACCTTTTCGGATCTCCCTTGATAACTGCCTCTGAAAGGTCATACAGAACCTTTCGCTCCACAACCCCTAGGATATCCAGCAGGAGTTGCTCATCGACCTGCACTCCTGATTCCTGCCCCGTGGCCGTTGGAGCTGAATAAGAAAGGACCTGTTCTAAGAGGGACTGAGCATCCCGCATGCTTCCCTCCGCCTCACGGGAAATAAGAAGGAGCGCACCCTCGGTTACTCGGAGGTTTTCATCCCTGGCAATCTCACTGAGACGTCGAGCAATGTCACGAGACGAGATACGACGGAAATCGAACCGCTGGCAACGAGAAAGAATCGTATCCGGAATACGATGAGGCTCAGTTGTAGCAAGAATAAACTTGCCGAAGGGAGGCGGCTCCTCCAATGTCTTTAAGAGGGCATTAAATCCCTCCTTCGTGACCTGGTGCACCTCATCAATGATATAAATTTTATATCGACTCTTGGCAGGCTGATATCTAATGTTTTCAATTATCTGCCGCACTTCATCGATGCCACGATTAGTGGCCCCGTCAATCTCAAAAACATCGATAGAATTTCCGTTACTGATTTCGAGGCAACTCGTACACTGATTGCAAGGATCTGGGGTAGGTCCCTTCTCGCAATTAAGAGCCCTGGCAAGGATCCGGGCCGCAGTGGTTTTCCCCACGCCCCGGATACCGGTAAAGAGGTAGCTGTGGGCGATCCGGTTTGACTGTATAGCGTTTGTCAAAATCCGGGTAATATGCCCCTGTCCAACAATTTCCCCGAATTGCCGGGGGCGCCACTTTCTCGCTAAAACTTTATAAGACATATATTTTGGATGGTCATCGCTGACAGCCAGGCTTCCCTGTGGCACAGGGATAACAACCGCTACCGCTGCTTCCTTCCGGACCTGACGGGGTTTACGGGACCGCCTTGCACAGGACCCGGCTATCAGCAATCAACATCCCTATTTGGGAAAACGTAAATCGTAAAGCGTCATTCGTCAATCGGCAACAAGTCAACAGTCAATGGCCCCCACTCGCCGACCACTGGTTACCAATCCGATCGATTAACGAATTACTAATAACCAAGATGGCGGAGAGGGGGGGATTCGAACCCCCGGTACCCTTTTAGGGGTACACACGATTTCCAGTCGTGCGCCTTCAACCGGGCTCGGCCACCTCTCCTCTACCTATTCAAGTACTTAAACGCCCAGCCCTGCTTCTCAACTGTCCAATGTCTCCAAAATGTCTCCATGGAGCTTCTCGGACTGATTTGCAAACTTACCACAATGTGCGGTCGGCGGCCAAG
>JACZXR010000264.1 GCA_022571535.1 Deltaproteobacteria bacterium
TCAAGCAGTTCGAAGGCGCATTCAGGAGCGCCTTAAGCCAGCGCTCAGAAATCTTCCTATTCCGCAGGTGAAGATGCGTCTGTGGGGGGTCTGTCAACAGTAATATATTATTAGGTAACCCCGCGGCTTGCCGCGGGCACAAAACCGATGGGGTTTCCCCCGTGGAGTCGCGGTCCATTACTCTCCTTCGCCAGAATGCCCCGCCCGGAAGGGCGGGGATGAATGACGAGGAGAGCCCTCCGAAGCCTTAGCGAAGGAGGGCTAAAGGCTACGGAGAGTTTCGCCATCCGTATCAGGAAGCCCCGCACGGGAGCGTGGGGAGCTTCACTCCACAGGGGGGAGAAGCGGTAGCTCTTCCTTCTGGTCGACCACGGGGTTCAATCCCCGTGGTCGATATAACTTGATTGTCTTATAGGGTTCGGTCTAAGTTCGGAGCACCCTACCCTGATCCCCTATTTTCTTTAATTCACGTCCCCAGTTATAACCGATTAATTTTTCCAGCTTTTGTCTCATTTTCGAGTCTCAAATTGATGATTGAGTCTCAGCCTAGCGTGCTCCAGAGGTCTTCGACTTGTTTCTATGTCCCAGAACCCTTTCATCCACTTGGAAACTACTTGGCATGGAGCTTGCTTTATAAAACTAAGAAAAGAGAGAATTAAAATGTATTTTGGTAGAACATCGCTGCTTAAGATCCTAAAAAAAACCGATGGGATTGCTCTTTTTGTGGCCATTCTCGTAATGGCCGTCATTATGCTTTTTATAGGTGGCGGTCTATTCTTGAGCAGGATCGATGCGAAGATTACGAGTAATTTCAAACTTGGAATTCAGTCTTTAGAAGTGGCAGATGCGGGATTGCTTCACGCCCTGAGGAGTAAGATCCCGAATGGGTATGAATTTGATAATATCCTCTGTGGAACCCCACCGTGCCCTCTTCTTTCTTCCATCACTTTTCCTCCCGGATCCGATTTCACGTATACGGTAACTTTAGAGAACGATCCCGATGACATCAATAACGGCGGCACCCCCACTGACGACACCAACTATGTCGTGGTCTTGCTCTCAACGGCCAATGGCCCGAACGATACCAAGAGAGAGGTCCAAGCCTATGTGAATCGCTCCTTGGTGAGTTTCTCTCCTCCCGGTGCTCTATATATTCCCGCAAGCACAGCGACCTTTAATTTTCCGACAGGGAAAGGCGAATTCACAGGTTTCATTACAGGAGATGATACGGACTATGACGGTGTCACCGCAGGATCCCAACAGTCCATCCCGGGAGTGGCGACAATCAACGCCACCGTGGGAGATAGCTTTAAGTCTGCTATGGGCGAATCTCGGTATAATCTCGTGCAGGGCCAGGACTATGATGACTCCATCACCCCTCCCACTCCCAGTGTGCTCGACAACTCCGATGTCATTGATGTTAATAAGATTGCCCTTAATTTCTATAACCACGCTAGCACAGTGAAATACCTGGATGGCCTGAAGCTTAATTGCAAAGGCAGCCCCTGCACTCTTGGCACCGATGCTTCTCCACAGATTACTTACCTGAGGGAAGCAGGAAAGAACCATATCCACTTGGATGGATTAGTCACAGGAAGTGGGGTCTTGATAACTGAAGGGAGGACTCATCTATACGGGGATTTTGACTTTCACGGCTTAGTGGTCAATGTTAATATCGGAGTGACGGGGGGTGAGGCCAATCCGGGAGGAGCTGATTCGGACCCTTTGGTGCTCAAGGATAATGCTAAGATTTTTGGCGCGCTCCTTGTAGGGCCTACAAATGGCGATCAAGACTTAACAATGAAGGATAACAGCAAGATTTATTATAACAAGGATGCGTTAGACATGGCTCAAAATCTATGTGGCTCCTGCCTTCCCCAACCCCCCAAGATTTTTTCCTGGTTTTCTAAGTAACCTCTCAATCTCAACCGCCTTTCAATCTCACTTGCCATCCCGCTCTCCCTGGTAAAATCAGACTTGACCCTAAATAATATGGGGACCTTAGGATCATTAGTAACACTCTTTGGCATAGCCAGTTTGTTATCGTCCTTATGGCCCGTTTTCGATTCCTTTAAAAGGGGGTTCTTGTGGGGGTGGCTGTATTTTTCTTATCGCCTCTTAGGGCGATCATTTTCGCCGTTAAGTACTAGCAGGAATCGAAAACTCCTTTCTTGGCTTATATCTTCACCAGTACGGTATTTATTTCGTTACTCGTCTACATGTTCGTGTCCTTGGGCGCCTCTGAATTGATGCGTTTGGCACAACAAAAGATTCAACTTGACGAGTCTGACGAGCAGGAAATCATACAAATCATTGATAGCATTATAGAACAGATGGAAGGCTCCGGGACGGTCAAGGAGCAGGAAAAGGAAGGAGTGTACGAAATAAAAAGTTTACCCCCGGAAACTCGCTCACCGCAGAGAGTCGAAAAGAAAGTTCACAGGGAACCCCCACCCCAACAGGTCCATAAGGAATACAAGCCGATTGCAGTTACCAAGGCCGGCAAATATATCGGCAAAAGCATGAAAGTGGTTGTCAGGAATGGCATTGAGCATAAAGGCAGACTAAAAAATATCGGCCCCGACAAAGTAATCTTCGCAAGATTGCTGTACAGCGGGAAATTCACCTTTGAGTTAAAAATAGCCGACATTAAGTCACTGCAGGTATACCTCTAGAAACCCTTTATATCACACCGTTACCGCCTTGCATCTCTCTTATCCAAAATCATTCTAAGGCTGATGGAGCAGGGAATTGAATAAACTTAACCAACGCGCTGGGGGATTGTGGGGGTGGGAAAAGGAGCTGCTGTTCTATGTGGAGCCTCAGATCAATCCACTATACTTTTGCGGTCGAGCTGCTTTATACGTGATCTTTCTCGTTTGGGGGTGGCAGTTCATTTCTATGGATTATGACGTCGTCGTGGGCGGCTATCCAGAGATCAGCGAATCCTTCATGCATAGAGTTAACCTGGTCTTCCATGAAGCAGGGCACGTGATCTTCATGCCCTTTGGCCGCTTCTTGAGCATCCTCGGTGGCACCCTGGGTCAATGGTTGATTCCTTTCATCGTGCTGTGCTCATTTGTCCTGAAATCGCGGGATATCTTTGGCGCAACTATAGGCCTCTGGTGACTGGGCCAGAGTATCATGGACGCCGCACCGTACATCAATGACGCCCGTGCCGGTCAGTTGATTTTACTGGGCGGCGTGACAGGCCGTGACCAACCCGGTTATCACGATTGGAAAAACATTCTCAGAGATCTGGGATGGTTACAATATGACCATACTATCGCAGGCATCGTGAATACCGTGGGCGCAGGGCTTATGATCATGTCGTTTATCTGGGGTGCTTGTGTGCTTTACTTGCAGTACAGGAACCTCGACAGGCGGTTTTGACAAACGCAATAGTTCGCCCAAGTCACTCTTCCTCTCGACTCTAACGTGGGGATATTTTCTCATTTTGAAATTACAAAAACGTGGAAGATTCATATCTGATAAGAAACAGTTACCAATCCATCTCGAGCACTTCCAAAACTTAGCCGGAAGAGTGAATCGGCTTGGGGTTCGTATATACGCTAAAATCTCGGAGTGCGTCTTCCGCCAGAGAAGGTGGTCAGGCATGATATTTGTCATTCAAATTACGTTGTGAAACAACCAAAGATTTTAAGAATATCATTTATGATTCTGCTGAAAAAGTCTGTTTCGGAAAAATCGAAAATATTTTTCGCCCACATATCCTCTACAATCAATTTTCTGAGCTTGACTAATCATTTTCGATCTCCCTAATTTTAGTGAATAGGGGGTTTATCAGCAGAATCAATTATCAGGCCTGATCCCCAACATTGCTAAATTCGAAGGAACCTGTCGCCATCATTGCCTACGATGGGAGCAAAAAATAAATGGATCCTGGCAAGCTCTATGCGTTCTCTCCTCGGCGCCAGACAATAGTGTCCACGAGCGCGGGCTTGCCGGCCTTGACCTGCTCTATGGCGCGGCGTATCGCCGGGCCGACAGCTTTGGGGTCTTCAATCGGGCCCTCGGCATACCAGCCCATCCCTTTCGCGATATGGCTGAAATCGGGAGGAGGGGCTTCTAGGTCCATGCCGATATAGGCCCGCGCCGGATCCGTGCCGCGCAGGTGCGCCATGTGTATCTGGTGGGCCCAGTCGTTATAGTAGGCCCGGTTGTTGTACATGATCACCAGCATCGGGATCTCGTATTTGATAGGCGTCCAGAGCGCTCCGAGATCGAACATAAGATCGCCGTCCGGCTGAAGATCAACTACCAGCCGGCCGGTTCCCTTCAGCGCCAGGGCAACGCCTATCGACATTCCGATCTGTGTGCCGGTGCCGAGCTCGCGGCCTACGTGGCGGTAGGGCCTGTCGAAATCCCAGA
>JACZXR010000265.1 GCA_022571535.1 Deltaproteobacteria bacterium
AAGCTGCTTTGCTGCGGTATAGGTCAGGGGTCTCAATCGACTCCCTCTACCTCCGCTCAGAACCAGTCCTTTTAGGGGTTGAGTATTCACTCGTGAAGCCCTGTTCATGAGATCAGTAAGTGCTCCCTCTTAAACCAGAAAGTTTTGAATGTTATCATGTAACTATCTGACTGGCCCACTCCTGATTCTCTCGATACCATTGGTACAACCTCGTCACTCCGTCCTTGAACGCCGTCTGAGGACGCCAGTCCAGCAATTTTTCTGCCTTGGAGATGTCCGCCCATGTTGCCATCACATCAGCGGGATGTCGGGGTTTATGCGTGATGCTAGCCCGGCGTTCTGCCAGCTGTTCCACCAGCCGAATGGCGTCGTTCAATTCGATCGGCTTGTCCGAGCCGAGGTTGATCACTTCGTAATTCGTTGGTTTTAACGCAGCCACTGTCCCCCGGGCGATATCGTCGACGTAGGTAAAATCGCGAGATTGCCTACCATCTCCAAAGACAATCACAGGTCGACCCTCGCTGATCCACTGTACGAACCTGAACAAGCTCATGTCCGGGCGCCCCGCCGGGCCGTACACTGTAAAATACCGTAGGGCCGTGACGTCGATCCCATAGAGGTAGTGGTATGAATAGCACAGCGCCTCGGCCGATTTCTTCGAGGCCGCATATGGCGAGAGGGGTCCGTCTGTGTTCGCATCCTCGCGAAAGGGACGAGTATTGTTATCCCCGTAAAGACTGGACGTGGATGCCAAAACGAACTTCTTTATCCCAAACTCCCGGCACAGCTCTAACAAGTTCAGTGTCCCCGTGACGTTGGTTTCAAAGTAGATCCAGGGATTCTCAACGGATTGGCGGACACCTGCACGAGCAGCCAAGTTGATGACTGCATCGAAGGCCGAATGTTGGGTAGTGGAGTGTAAATGGAAAAACTTATTAAGATTTTCGCGGTCGGTGATATCCAGGCGGTGGAACTCGAAGCCGTGTTTCCCTTTGAGTTGTCCCAGGCGCCATTCCTTCAGGCGCACATCATAGGCATCGTTGAGATTGTCTAATCCAACGACTGTATGCCCATCTGCCAGAAGGAACTCAGACACCTTCGAGCCTATGAATCCGGCAGCACCGGTAACTAGAATGGTCATCAGGTTAGTTTAGTCTATCTGGTCTGTCTCGCCTGTCTGGTCTGTTTGGTTTATTTGGTCAATCTCGCCTATTTCTGCTATTAGGTCCATTTGGTTTATCATGTCTATTTTGTCCGGTTGATCCCTCAGCCGCCTTGCTCATTTTGGCAACCACATTTATTTTTAGACCATTTTTCGTGCGCAGATACTTTACTAATCCAGAGATTATCATGGCTATTTTGTTAGCCTGGTCATAAATTTCACGAAACTGTGCCTGGTCAACATAGTGTTGATCTAGCGCTACGTATAGGTGGCTTTGAACTTCGGCCGCTGACGACATGGCGATAAAGAGAAACTGAACAAACTCTTATTCTGAGCGTCGGGTAAATCCCTCTGTGATGTTAGCCATCACCGAAGCTGCTGCTGATTGAATTTGCCCCGCAAGTCGAAAATCTCTCTGAAAGGCTCCGTCTCTGGTTGCCTCATAAACCTTCCTAACAAGGACCCTGGCCTCCTTCCAGCAATCAAGGTCTTCAAAACGGTTGACTTTCATCTAGCTAGTCTGTCTCGCCTGTCTGGTCTGTCTCGTCTATCTCCGTCTCGTCTATCTGGTCTATCTCGTCTGTCTGGTCTGTCTGGTCTACTCGGGCGATCTCAGACCGAACAGACGGCACCACGAGAGAAACGAGACAGGCTTCCGCCATCCCTGCATCTTCTGAAAAGAAACTGCAGTCCCTTTCCTCACTTCCTGTGAGAAGAAGTTCCATTAATATCGAGCGAGACCACCTAAAAATACCAGGCAGCCACTATCAAGTTATATCGACTACAGGGTTTGAACCCCGTGGTCGACCAAGGGAAGAGCTACCGCTTCTCCCCCCTGTGGAGTAATGGACCGCGACTCCACGGGGATACCCCATCGGTAATGTGCCCGCGGTAAGCCGCGGGGTATCCTAATAATTAGCTAATAGCTAAGAGCCCAGAGCTAAGTGCCTACTTCTAAGGCATCAGTGCTGAGAGCAGTTATCTCAGTTTCCTGGCTCTATCTTCGCGATTGCCGAGTTACTATTGGAAATTTACAAGTGGCTATTCGCCACTTTTTCAAATCAGACTCGGCTGATCATCTCGTTAGAGAGAACCAGTCGGGTCTGGCGGCCCAAAAGCTCTAGCAAAACCGCCACGCGCTCACTCCCCTTCATCTCCCGATCAAAGACTGCTTCAAGGCCGGATAACGGGCCTTCCCTAATCAAGACGGGTTCCCCAGTCCGGTAAGGTCGCGGCTTGATCTCAGCCACTCCGCCAGGACAGCGCTCTACAAGGTCCTTGATGGCATCCTCCCTAATCTCCGCAATACGAGGTCCAAACCTGACGAAGTCCCTCACTCCAGGAGCATACCGAGCCGCCTTACCGGCAATAAAAAGGTCCAAACGGCAGAAGAGATAGCCGGGAAAAAGCGGAGACAAAACCCGCTGAAATCGGCTCCCGACCCTCCTCCGCAAACGGACCCAGGGAAGAAAAACCTCCAAGCCGAGATCGTTCAACCTTTTCTCGACGGTGCTCTCCTTCCTGGGCTTGGTCTGGAGCGTATACCAGCGAACCCCGCCCTCGATCTCCAACGGTCTCACCGCCCTCTCTTTCACAGCGCCGAGCTCCCTGTCCGGCTGACTATTCCGAGCAAGTCAGAACTTTTCATTAAATCCTCAATATACCTCGGAAAGCCGCCTCTCTTGATCAACCCCCCTACCTTCCCAACGGCGATGGCCACCGCTGCCGACTTGACCCCGAGTAGCTTGCCAATCAAACGCAACGGGAGAGGAGTCTCTTTTCTGATAAGGTACATCGCCAGGTGTCTTATCAAGGCTTCTCTTCGCCTCTCCCTCAAACCTTCCACCCCTTTTGACTCCACAGAGAGCCTCACCTTTTGGATTATCCCCTCAGCTCTCCTAATAGACGCCTCTTCCTGAAACCGAGTGTCTCCAGGTTGATAAATGTTTCGTGGAACAGAATCAGCCTTAAAAGCGACATCATGAAAGTTCACAGCATCGGCCAAATGGTCCCTCACAAAATCACCATTTTCAACGAACTCACGGTACTCTCTTTTCTGTTCACTGAGCCCCTGTCCAAACTGGCTCAGAACTATGCCGGTCTCTACGAAATCAGAACCTCCCCAGCCTATATAAATACGGTAACTGCTCCACGGATAATCACTCCCTCCTCCCTTCAGACCTTTTTGAAAGCAGTATCTATGAATAAAACGGGTGTGTTCTGAAAGATTGGATCCACCATCCACGAGGTGACTTTTATACCGCCCCTCAAAGAGGGTCCCTCGCCTCTTGTATTTCCGGTTAAAATAAGAGGCATAATTTGTCCCCAGACACTGCATGACCTTGCTCACATTTCCCCGTGGGGTCTCTAAAAGGAGTTGAAGATGGTTGGTCAACAGGATATAGGCGTACAGGCGATAGCCAAAAAGGTCCCCGTAACGATGCAAAAGCTCAAGATAGCGTTCTCTGTCCTTATTTTCCCGGAAAAGGGGCTGGCGATTATTGCCCCTGACAGTAAGATGGTATATCGCCCCGTCAAACTGGGTTCTAAATGTTCTCGCCATTTATGCTAAGGGTGTAGATAGCAAGTAGATATTTCATACTTGAAATAAGAGGAAAAAGTCAAGTAAAAAATTAAAGGTCCGACCCCTTTGTAGTAAATTCGCCATGGTCACTGGTCATAGGCCTGTCAATTATTGGCAATCCAAGGAGAAATCTGGATAAAGCCAGCGGGACGCTCAACCGGTCATTGTAATTTGACCGTTAGCGAGACTTACCATAGGATAAGCTCTCCTTATTATTTAGAAAGGGCACATATATTGGCTACAAATAGAGATGACATTGCAGAGATCCAGGCTTGTATTACCAACACCCTGGATAGAAATGCTATTGGGAATAATCAAATTGTCGGGATCATTGGCGATGCACCTTCGCACTACGCCAAAAGCCCTACTATCTGGAATCCAGTCTTTCAGCGGCTTAAAATGGACGCTATTTACCTCCCCCTCGATGTGGAGGAATCCAAGCTTCCCGACCTGGTCAATGCCCTCAAAAAATCCGACCGGGTAATGGGAGCCAATGTAACGGTCCCCTATAAGATTAAAATTATTGACTACCTGGAAGGCCTGGACGAGATGGCGGATCGAATTAAAGCTGTCAACACATTAACCCGGAAGGAAAACGGATCGTTTTGCGGCTACAATACGGACGGAAGCGGATTCCTTGAAA
>JACZXR010000266.1 GCA_022571535.1 Deltaproteobacteria bacterium
TGCTGGAACCTATGTCAATAGGCTGGATAGCAACTTCTCTAATAGAGTACATTCAATCTCCTCTCCAAAAACAAGTATATTTTTTGCTGAAAACTAGTATTTTTACTAGTATCAGGGGGGTAATTCCTTTGGTACTCTTTCTCTCAAGGAGGAAAGAAACCATGAATAACGGTAACGGTGATGATAGGGGCAATGGGCATGATTTTGTAGACAGTAACGGGGTGCGACGTATTGGTATCTGTCCGGACCTTGATGGTGATGCGTTCATGGGGTTTGCTGACAAAAATGGTAAAGCAAGAATGGCCTTTGTTGTACAAGGGGATGGAAAGCCAGCCATAGAGATGCGTGATAAAAACGGGGTGAGCCGTCTAAGTATTGGGCTGACACCCGATGGAGAGCCTGGAATTGTCTTTCATGACGAGAAGGGCGAACCGTGTTTCGTGCTAGGGCCAGACATATTCGCTTGGGGGAACAATAGGACAACTAGGTTTGAGATAAATAAAACCGATGATCTTATCGGCATGAGCCTCTGTAAAGGGGAAAATGGAAGTGCCGTTACGTTCGGTGTTGGCGAAGATGATTATCCAATAATGGGCCTATATGACAAGAACGGAAAGGGCCGTATTGGTATGACCGTAAACGCTGATGGATCTCCAGAGCTAGCGTTATTGGATCGAAACGAGAAAGTAATTTGGAGGCCCGATATGGCTAAGAAAGCTAAGAGCCGGAAAAAGGAGAAGACAGCTTAGTGGTTAGGGCCAAGGAGCAGGAGATTAGCAAGTCTTCTGCTCCCGTTCCTAGCTAATCTTGATTTAGTACCGTGTAATCTGCGAGTGAAATTTAAAGGGGTCGATCCTCCTGTTAAGACCCCTGAGATGCAATCAAAGAGATGTCATGGCAGTGGCACTTTTCCGATGGCGAAAATGAGTCAATTCTGATTGGCCCCGGACCCGCTCTGGGCCTGGGTTTGCTCAGTATTAGACCCCCAGGACTCAATTAAAGAGCTATTTAACTGCGTCTTGGTGTGAATAATGACTTCGGGCTGGCCAATAAAGCCGATAACCACATCTCCCAGCGACACTTGGGGCAGACCAGAGGATCTGTTTCGTACACCTTTCTAATGAAGTAGGACCAGCGCTTTTTTAATTCTTTAGAAACTGGTGGAGGAGCGACCTCGATGATATCCGGTTTCTCGTTAACTTCTTCTCCTCCACCGATCTTTAAGCCAACGCGGTCCAGTTGCGTGATGCAGCCCGCACTGCGAGCATTCCGATCTTTTACGCCAAGGCAGACCATCGGGCGGACGGTTCGGACACGGATCCTCTACTTACGGATACGGACATGAGGTTAAACCCCTGGAAAAATCCCGAACGGCTCGGCAAGCAGGTACCAGCTGCGCAGCATGATTCGTGGGAGGCCGAGGTCATTAACGAGATTGCGCCCGAGGCGTCGGACTATTTGATTAACAAGCACCGATGGAGCGCGATCTTTCAAACCCACCTAGAGCTATCCCTGAGAACACGGGGAATCGATACGGTTTTGTTGTCCGGCGGTGCGACCGAGGTGGGGGTGGCGAGTACCGCTTATGCGGCTCGAGACCTGGGGATTAATCTGATTATCGTTAGAGACGCCTGTTCCTCTAGATACCCGGAAATACTGAAGATGTACATGGACAAAGTGTTCCCTCGAATGGGGCGTGTCCGTACAACCCAACAGGTGATTGAGATGGTCCGAAGGTAGGTTGGGAAGTTGCTGAATTTTTGCCCGCGCGTTGTGCGATGGGCAGGGGGCACCTTGAGTGTATCCGCCTTCGCAGAAGACCGGTGTGTCAACTCGATATGGAAAGGGGCTACCTGGCCTGGCTAAACGGCGCTTCCCGATGGGGCTTGCCCGGACCCATTGCGGCGTCTGTTTCTGAATCGTTTTGGTCGGTTTGGTCTTTGTCCTTGGGGAGCTGCGGGGGGGGGGTGGCGAGTGTTCTTTACCGGCGATGGAGAATTGCCAGAGGCGCATGGGACAGACTCACCCAGGAGTTTCTCGATCGCTCGAATTTGATTCTTGTCGTCGTTCGTCACAAAGCTCGTTGCACAACCCACTGCCTTCATCCGAGCGGTGCGCCCGATCCGGTGCACATAGTCCTCCGGGCATTGAGGGAGGTCGTAGTTGATCACGTGACCGATATTGGCTATATCGATTCCGCGGGCCGCAATATCGGTTGCCACCAACACTCGATAGCGCCCGCGGCGGAAGCCTTCCAGGGCTTTTCGCCGCTTTGGGAGTGAAAAGCTACCATGAAGGACCGCAACGCTGTAACCACTGCGCTCCAAGGCCTCTCCCAGGCGGTCCGCCCGATGTTTGGTTCGAGTAAAGACCAGGGCCGATACTTCTTCTTTTTTTAGCACCGACAGCAGGAGAGACGTTTTATTCGCCTGTGTCGTGTGACGCAGTATTTGAGTCACACCGGCCACCGTCGTAGCTGGCCTGGCTACCGTGGCACGTACGGGGTCCGTCAGAGACAGACGGGCGAATTCTCCTAAATTCGAAGGCAAGGTTGCAGAAAAGAGAAGGGTTTGCCGTTCCTCGGGCAAGGCATTGAGGATCTCATTGAGTTGGGGTGCAAAACCCATATCGAGCATCCGGTCCGCCTCGTCCAGAACCACGATCTCGAACCGTGCCAGGTCGATGGTCCCTCGCCACATATGGTCCAACAATCGCCCCGGTGTCGCTACTATAAGATTGGGGTGCTGACCCAAGCCACGGACTTGGGCCTTCATGTCATCACCGCCCACAATCGTTGTGGCAAAAACTTTACGGGAATGGCCGAGCTGATCCACGACACCCTGGATCTGGAATGCCAACTCCCGGGTAGGGGCCAGGATTAACCCCCTGGGGGGACCTTTTGGCTTATCGGCGAGGCGCTCGATCATGGGAATGATAAAGGCCGCTGTCTTACCCGTACCGGTTTGGGCGCAGCCCAGGACATCGCGCCCTTGAAGGCCTAGGGGCAAGGCCTTGGTTTGTATGGGAGTCGGCTCAGTAAAACCCGCTCGGGCGATGTCACGCAACAGAGGTGCGGATAAGCCAAAGGCGTCGAATCCTGATATTTCGTCTATGGACATAGAAGGGTTCCTTAATCTGAAAGGATTAGCTAAACGCGTGGTCAGAAAAACGAGGGAAACAGAGGGGTGGGGTCAATTCCAAAGAAAATCTGATCGCGACGCCATTGCCGGTCGGTCCAGATAATACTCGATAACGGCCTATTATGTCAACCCGACCTTGCAGACCTTAATTTCATCCCAGAACGCAATTAAATGGATAGGTTTTATCCGTAATGCGAACGTGCAGCTGCGGCAAGAGCAGGTAGGTGCGAGCGCATTGTGGATAAAACCAGTTGAACGAAACCGTCCGGTGAAGCAGTTAAGGTTGTCTATGGGGATTGTAACGAAAACAGTTGGTCGGAACACGGATACACGGGCATGGGTGATGTAGTGATCCGGGAGACTTTAAAGGGATACCTGCCTTCAAGTCACTGGTGGAACGGACACCAATGGCGTTGCCAGGGCACAGATAGCGGAGAGAAGACGCAGCTGTCCATTGGCTCTGGGATTGAGTAGTGGACAGAAGATGGGTACTCGGTAGTTGAAAGGTCATCATGAAGAGTCCCACGGTGCTGGATAGGATTTGCACGCGGGCAGTATGGCTAGGAAGGTCAACGTTCCCATCTTACATCGAGGGCATCGAGTGATATCGAGGCCTGTGAGTTGGAGCATGAGCTCGTGGGTGGATTTTTTGGTGATGGCAGGGGGATCAGGATTAAGGCCCAAGAGTTGGCGACATTTGGATAGAAGGGTTTTGGAGGGGTTGGCGAGAAAGCCGAAGTGGCGAATTCGCATAAACCCACGAGGAAGGACATGAAGCAAGAATCGGCGGATAAATTCCTCGACTGGGAGTTTCTTGGGTACCAGCCGATTACCCTGTTTTCGGTCGCGATAAGTGAAGGTGACCTCCCCATTGTCGACTGAGAGGATACGATCGTTGGACAGAGCGACGCGGTGGACGTAGCGGGCGAGGTAGTTGAGCAGATGTTGGGGAGAGCCGAAAGGCTTTTTGGCGTAGACGTGCCAACGTTTTTTTCTCAATCGCTTGAGCAGCAGGCTAAAGTTGGCTCGATCAGCCAGGGGAGCGGTTTTGCCTGGGAAGCGGAGTTTCTGTTGTTCGAAAGCCTTTCCGAGAAAGTCGAGGAACTTGCCCTGGAAGACCATACTGAGTGCTTTTACGGAGAAGAGGAAGTTTTTGCGGGCGGGAATCCAACGAGTTTGATCGAAAGACAGAACTCCGTGGGGGATGAGGCAGTGGAGGTGGAAGTGGTCTTGGAGTTGTTGGT
>JACZXR010000267.1 GCA_022571535.1 Deltaproteobacteria bacterium
ACAGTTGATGTTGTCCCACTTGTAGCAAACCGAGATCAGCTCCTCGACCCATGGCCATCCCGTGTGGGCCCCAATGATCTTGAGGTCCGGGAAATCGCAGGCGACTCGATCGAGAAAGATTGGACGGGCGTGCTCGCTCGGCATCGCCTCTAAAACATGGCCGACTTGCATAGATACGGGGATGTCGAGTTCCACGCACTTAGAATAGAGCGGATACATCTTGGGATCGTGCAGGGGTATGTCGAAGCCGTAGATATGGACGTAAACTCCCCTGAAACCGTACTCCTTGACTGCGTACCCAATCTCCTCCAGGGATTCCTTTATCCGGAATGGGTTGTAACCGGCGAGGCCTACGAATCGATCAGGGTAGCGGGTTGTGTACTGGACCACTTCGTCCAGGCTCGTGTCCATATACATCCACTTGTTCCGGTACGACCACATCTTACACTGGGTAATGAATACCTTCTCAACTTCCGCCTCGTCCATCTTAGCGATCATCGAATCGATGCTCTCATATTTCGGCAGGCCACCGATGGCCCGCTCCATCCGACAAATCAGCTCGCCCGTCTTTGCCGTATTCCACCTGTGGATAAACTCCGGCGTCGCTACGTAATACATGAAATCGATGGCCCTGACTCCATTACGCATATCATTCTCCCCTTTCTATGCCATTGTTAGACCGCCGCTCACGCTTAGGGTCTGCCCGGTGATGAAATCTGCGCTAGGTGAGCTGAGAAAGACCACGGCCTCAGCCACCTCCTCTGGTCTTGCTACCCGTCTAAAAGGGGTGGCCTTGGTGATGGCATCGATTAGCTTCTCGGTATCAGGGGATTGGGAGCGA
Organism: Deltaproteobacteria bacterium; assembly: GCA_022571535.1. Taxonomy (GTDB): domain Bacteria; phylum Desulfobacterota; class Binatia; order UBA9968; family CAXXLF01; genus JACZXR01. The sequence goes on from JACZXR010000267.1 coordinate 842, forward strand.
ACCGCTTGGAGTAGTGGAGTATCGGTCAAACCAGGGCAAACGACGTTAACGTTGATCTTATGCCTGGCAACCTCCCGGGCCACCGACTTTGAGAAGGCGATGACTGCCCCCTTGGCCCCTGAGTAAACGGCTTCCCAACTCGAGCCTACCCGTCCGGCATCGGAGCTGATGTTGACGATTTTCCCCGACTTACGGGATATCATATGTGGCAAGACGGCCTTGACCGTATACAGGACCGATTTGAAGTTGATGGACAGGATCCGATCCCACGTTTCCTCCTCGCTCTTCACAAAGGGTTCCAGCCTGTCCCATCCGGCACAGTTCACCAGCAGGTCGACTTGACCGAATTGTGACAGGACGGACGCCATCAATTGCTCCACTTCCAGTCGCTTGGTCAGGTCCACCTGGTAGGCCATAACCTGGTGCCCTATTGCCTTGGTCTCATCCCTGACCGACTCGGCGTTTTTGACCACGATATCGGCTACGGCCACGTGAGCCCCTTCCCGGGCCAGGGCAAGGGCTGTGGCCCGACCGATGCCGCCCCCGCCTCCTGTGACCAGTGCTGTCTTTCCTTCGAGTTTCATATTGTCTCTCCTTCAAGGCCAGCCTTTAGCAAACAGCAGTTGGGGGTCATTCTCATACCGAGGGCTGAAGGCTGATCGCTGATGTTGTCAGTTTACCCCGTACCACAGAACGCCCCGTGTGTGAGCGCGGGGATGATTGTTCTGAACTCCCTGCAAGGGCAGCGCCCCAAAGCCACGGACGTAAGTCCGTGGTACGGGGTTTATACTGCCCTCGTTTCTTCCGTTGTCGTCTCTTTCTCTCTGTCTTGGCGGATCTTCTCCAACCGTCGCAGTGCCAGGAGAGCGGCGCCGAGGGCCCCGATCATATCTGGCTCCTCGCTAACGTTCACTTTTGTCTTCACGGTCTCCTCCAGGGCTTTCACCATTCCTTTTTGCCGCGCTACGCCTCCGACGAATGTGACTTCATCCTCCAGCCCGGCCCTCTTGATCAAGGCAAGAGCCCTGGATGCCAACGAATTGTGGACGCCCCGTAAGATGTCTCCGATCTTCTCCCCGGAAGAGACGTGATTGATAATCTCCGATTCAGCCAGGACCGCGCAGACGCTGCTGATGGTCTGCGGTTTGGTAGCCTGGATGGAAAGATCCCCCACCTCTTCGATCTTTACCTCCAGGTATTTTGCCGCCCTCTCGATGAAGCCCCCGGCTCCAGCCGCGCACTTGTCGTTGGTGCGGAAATTTTGGACCTTTCCGGTACCCAGGATCCGCATGGCTCGAGTGCTCTGGGCTCCGATGTCCAGGACGCAACGAGTCTTGGGAAAGAGGAAGACGGCGCCGCGAGCGACACTGGTGATTTCGGTAATTTGGATGTCTCGAAAAGGCACATTGTATCGGCCAAAACCGGTAGTTGCGATATAGCTCAAGTCCTTCTCCTTCAGGCCTGCTTGCTGCAACGCGGTGTTCACAGCCTCTTTGGCTACTGCCGGGAAGTCGACCCGTGTTTTGACAACGCTTCTTCCTTGGATCCGCTTTTCCTCGTCCAGGATCAGGACCTTGGTGGATTTAGCGCCCATATCGATGCCTGCAACGAACGACATGGTACCTCCTTTAAAATAGTGATGGGTGAGCGGTTGTTAAGGGACGATCGATCAATGTTCAGACCGCTCCTACTTGAGCTTCATCCTTGTCCTTGGCTCCTGATTGTTTTGAGACCCGTTCTAGGGCAAACAGGCTTGCCCCCAGGGCCCCCGTGAAGTGGGACTCCGGGCTCACGTTGAGTTTCATGCCAAGTTTGTCCTCCAGGGCCCGGACCATGCCTATGTTGCGTGAGACTCCTCCGGTAAAAGTCACTTCCTCCTCGATTCCGACGCGCCGGACCAGGGAGATGGTCCTGGCAGCAATGGCACTATGCACCCCCCCCAGAATATCTTCTACCTTTTTCCCTTGTGCGAGGTAGGACATGATATCCGATTCGACGAAGACCGTGCACACAGTGGTGAGGCGCACCGGATATTTGGCTAGAAGAGAGAGTTTACCAATCTCGTCCAGAGAAAGGCTCAAGACATCGGCTGCATTGCCGAGAAATCTGCCCGTCCCTGCAGCGCATTTGTCGTTCATGACAAAGTCCTTCACTTCTCCTCCCTCTCCCACCTTGATCCCCTTGGCGTCCTGCCCTCCCATATCGATGACTGTCCGCGTGCCTGGAAAGATATAACTCGCCCCGCGCGCATGGCAGCTGATCTCGGTAATCTGGGTGTCGCCAAAGGTAACCTTGTACCTCCCGTAACCTGTCCCCACTACATAGGCCACATCTTCTCGCCTCAGTCCGGGTTGCTTCAAGGCCTCGTCGAAGCACCTCTCGGCTGCCCGTGTGACATAGGCGCCAGTGTCGATCAGCACTCTGGAGACGATCTCCAGCCTGTCATTGATGATGATACCTTTCGTTTGGGCGGAACCGACGTCAATACCCGCAGTGTAGATCATGCCGTTCCTCCGGTGGCTTGGGCGCTTTGCAAGATTTTCCTGTGTTCCAGGGATTCAAAAAACGCATCGATCCGATTTTTCATCTGCGCCTCCGAGTAGTATCGTGGGTCCTCTATATCGGACTCGACGAGCAGGGTGGGGATGCCCAGCTCCTTGGTAAAGTATTCCCGCATATCGCCCTGTCCTGCGGAAAAGAGGCGGCAGCTTTTTACAGAATGGATCACCAGGGCATCGGCCGACCATTCCTCCACGTACCGACGGATCTGGTCGTAGCGTTGGAGAAAACTGCGGTTACAGAGGTTCCATTCCAGCATGTGTTCCGCAATGGACTCCAAGGGCCGCATGGAGTCATGCTTGAAACCGAACTCCCATAACCCGCCCACCGTGGAGTAGGTTGAGGCCACTGCGACAGCCCCCCACTTGGAAAAGAGGTCACGGAATGCCCGCAGATAGGGCCAGGGAGGAGGACCTTCGATCACAATGCGAAAGCGTTCTTCAGGAAGGGGCCCCGTTCCCAATTGGACCTTCTCCTCCATCTCTTTGAGGGCTACCTCAAAAAACCTGAGTCCTTCCTCGGTGCCCCTGTGGCAGTAAAGAGGGGCCATCATGCTTACCGAGTCGAAATAGGCGTCAAAAGGAGCAGGGGCATGCCTCGTCAAGGATTTGATGCGAGACCAGATTTCTCCCGTCTCCCCCGAAAGGGCAACGATCCTTTGCAGCTTGGCGTAGTCGAATCTTTTCCCTGTGATCTTCTCACATAGTTCAATGACCTCCTCGAGCTGTCGGACCACGTAGGTTATATCCGCCGGGCTGGGTTTTCCTGATGCTTCACGATTAAAAGGGATATCCAGGTTATAAATTTTCCCCTGCGAGTACTCTGCCAGGTGCTCGAACCACTGTAAGTAGACATTGCACCCTACGTAGTTGCACAGAATCAGAGAGGGGAGGGGGATCGTACCAAATGGGCCCTTGCGGCCGCTCAGAAAAAAGCCGATGTCCGCTTTTACATAGGCGCAGTTGTCCGTCGAATAGCCGATCT
>JACZXR010000268.1 GCA_022571535.1 Deltaproteobacteria bacterium
AGAGAGGGGAAGTTTATTGCAGGATCAGGGAGGCTCCCTCTCACTGGCAAAGAAAAAGAGTTGCAGGATAGAATTGTAGGCATGCGTAGATCCGGCACCGCTGGCCTAAAGAAGCCACTCAGAAGGCTTGAGAAAAGGCTAAACGGGAAAATAACAGCTAGGATGAAACAACGAACCAAAGTCTGGACTCTAAAACGAGGGTAAGAGGTAGATAGCCGGGACCAACCACACCACGCCTTCGTGTAAAACTAGGATAAAAATCTTTCAGCACCACCCATAAGGCTAGGTCTAACGCCTGAAGCTGGATACGCACCCTCCCCCTTGGCTCCCGATTTAGAGGTGTCAAATGGCTCAATGACTGGAGAGTTACGCAGGAAGGTGGCAAAACTACGCGGACAATTCACGGACAGACCTGAATTACGCCTTATATTACAGACAGTTAGAGGGGGGCATTTGACTACACATCAAATGGCCTCCGCTCACAGTATGAAGTCCTCAATCGTTCGTAGGACTCAATTAAAGCGTCGTTTAATTGCGTCCTGTGATGGTTGACAACCCTTTCCACTGTGATATTGGTGCCTTAGTAACAGCCTCCCCCCGATCGCCAGAGCATCCTGCTCGATGTGAGGCCTAGCAGAGGAGAATTGATGGCCGAACCCGAAAAGGGAATTCTTATCATTTAAAGTCCATGAAAAACGATAGAAGTTCCCTGATGAATGTGGGGCGCCGGGTGGATTACGCGGTTCGCGCCCTTGCCTACCTGGCAGCTCAGCCGCTCGACAGGGTAATTGGAAGTCGGGAGATTACCCAGCAACAGGACATCCCTTCACACTACCTGTCCAAGATCATGAAGGATTTGGTGGCTACCGGGCTGGTTAAGTCCCATGTGGGCTGCAGGGGAGGATTTAACCTGGCCAAGCCGGCTGATGCCATCAGCCTGAAGGAGGTCTATGAGGCGGTGGAAAAACCGCTGGTCCTCATGGAGTGCCTGGATAAGAGGGAGCTCTCCTGTCCTTACGATGGGGTCTGTACTCAGATCTCAGTCTGGGATAGGGCTCAGAGCCTCCTCACGAACTACCTTGCTGGGATTTCCCTGGGAAGCATTGCAGATGAGGGCGGGCTCAAGAGCCGTGTCGCTGGCATTAGGCCGCCGCTTTTCCTTTCAAGGGGTATCTAACCCGCCAAACGCAATTAATTAGATCTTTAATTTCATCCTGGCTGTCTAGAACGCAACTAAAGCGTCGTTTAATTGCGTCCTGAGATGAAATCCTCCAGAATCACGTGCAATTACGCCCGGATAGCTCTCGTCCTTTTCGTCAAAAGATAGCTGCCGGTGGTGAAGGTAATGGAGCAAAGCCCCCATACACCCCAAGGCGGTATATCTCGCGCGGGTTCAACACCTAGTAAAAGTTTCCTCAAAAACTAGTAGTTTTACGAGTTGACCGGGAAGGGAGAGATTGCTATCACAATGGGACCACTCAGGGTAGCACGCCCACATTGACAGCCCGTCTGCAATGGGATATTGGGTCTTGCTGCACTGAATTAGATGCCTGTTGGGGTTTCTCGCATGCGGCCTGACAGGAGTCTAAGACAATTTGATTTTATCTTAACCGAAGGAGGGCTGAATATGGTTCAAAGGTACAAGAAATTCATTGGAATGGGGCTTTTCCTGGCAGTTTTATCGTTGGGGTTCGCGCATGACGCCGCAGCGCAAAAGAGGATGCCAGATGCAACGGCCTCAATCACCCTCACCTCACTCTCGTTCATCGGTGGTATCGAGTGGGGCAAGGGAGAACTTAACTTCAAGGGCAAGAACTACACGTTCAAGGTGAAGGGTCTCAAGGCGGGGGCCATTGGGATTAAGCGTGACTCGATTCACGCCAAGATCTACAACTTGAAGAACCCGATGGACCTTGGGGGCAACTTTTTAGCTGGGGAGGCTGCAGTTACCATTGCAGGTGGTGGTGGCGCTCCGTGATGAAGAATCAGAACGGTGTGGAAATGCACCTCTTCTCGGTCACCATGGGTGCGGACTTTACCCTTGGCGCCAAAGGCCTCAACATCCGAATGGACAAATAGTTCCCGCGAAGGCAGGTTTCAATTCGCTGTTCCCCGCACCATCGGTGTCTTCTCGGGCGGTGGCAATTTGACGATAAAAGCTGGCTTTATTGTTAAATCTATTGCAGCGTTTGGACCAATTTAATCCAGCTTTTAGAAAAAAGGAGGTGTTTTATGGCTAATGTGAGAGAAATGAAGGCTCAAGACGTCATGCGTAAAGGAGTAGAAACGATTTCTAGCACTGCACAGCCTATGGTGTAAACCCGGGAGGGTATTTCTGCCAGGGATAGCCTTTTCGTGCCAACTTATAACCATGATCAAATAGCTTCCTCATGTAATTTGTGTTGAATTTTTCCTTATGTTCGACCTTGAAGTCCGGCGAAATGAAGGCGAGATTGAAGTCGATGCCGTCCCTCTTGGTGATCAAATACAGCTGGTACAGATCACCTATGCCTTGCGTGTGAATGAGAGAGGCAACGGCACGGCCAGCAATATCGAGCGTGCGTCGTTCCACAGAAGCCCAATTCGGGTCGAGGCGTGCGTTTCGAATAATATACGCCTTTCTCTCCCTGCGCACCTTCATGTGCTTATCATCTACATGAAGTGAGGGTGGATAGAGGAATGCTTGCGCCATTGCCCCGCCGTCCACGTGCATCTCCTGGAACCGCTGGTCCCCAACTTCGACATCGAACATAACCGATGGAAACGCGCCTGGTATCGCAGCTGAGGCTACGAGAATGCTCCGAAAGAGGCGCAGGGCCTTCGGGTGTCTGCTCTCAGCGATCGCCCCCATGTTCCATATGACTGGCCGACGCGCATCGAGATTCGTCGTCGCCACAAAAAGGAGCCGGCCCTTCTGATACTCCTTGGCGATTGCCCGGAGCATCTCTTCGTTTATGTAACTCTCAACAAGTCTCCAAAGGGGTGCCGTGTCGGCCATCGCATCATTGAAAAGGGCCGCAAGCACGCCTCGCTCTTCAAAGATGTCCTTGGCTGAAATCTTCGTGAAAACGCTCTTCAACTGCTCATCGTAGTCGGGCCCCAAGAAGGCAAACGGAGCAATCAAAGCCCCTGTGCTGATCCCAGTGACTATCTTGAAAGTCGGACGATTGCCGGCTGCCGTCCATCCTACGAGAAGACCCGCACCGAAGGCTCCGTTGTCACCGCCACCGGATACGACCAGACCGGCGCCTCCGGGCAGGGGCCCTTGATGCCCCGACCGTACAAGGAATTCTCTCTCCCGGCCCATCGCCGCCTGGGCTTCCCGAAGAAGTGGTTTAGGATCTCCGTCCATCCAGTAGCGAACATTGGTTATCCCAGAAACAGTGGCTTTTGTTGTGAGATTATCCGGTACAGCCGCCATCCTACTGGGATACGTGCAACCCTGGACGAAAAGTAGCATGACTGCTACAGCTATCAGCCAATTAACTACACCCCGCGAAATGGCGGTCCCCGATGCTTGGATTCTTTTCGACGACTTCTCCATATTAATAGAATTAGCGGCCAGCGAGCAAAAAACCTTTGATCTCTGCATGTCCCTCCCCCAATCGGAATCAGTATCGGATGGGCATCTTATAGCTCAAAGATAAGGCCTTGATCAACTCGTAAAATTACTAGGTTTGAACAAATATTTACTAGCATTGAGGAGAGGCCTTTCTCGCTGTTATGTGAAACGCGTGAGGATTAAAAAGTCAGTCCAAGGTTACTTTATATGATTTTTGACACGCCTCCAACAGGTTTAAAGGGTCTAGAACGCGATGCATTAGCTCATGAATTGAGTCCTATGTAAGATGCAATTAACGTGTCGTTTAATGCAATCCTGGGTGAAAACAGTTCTGTCATTAACCTCTTGTAAGTCGTGTTGATAAAATTGCACGTTATCGGATATTCTCTGCCCAGAATGAGGGCTGGCCTGCCCGCCCGCCCGGAGGGCTCCATACTAGTAATTTTTCCAGTAAAAACTAGTAATTTTACGAGTTGATTCAATGACCATGATATGTAATATTACAGCATCTACCGGTTTTCTCACCTTCTGAGCTAGCTCCCTGTTGTTGTGGAGCGGTGGTGATGGGATCTGGAGCTAAAGGGTTTCGGAAATTTGTCATAGCAAGCTTCTATAGTTGCACTGCCTTAAGTGCAGCTAGGTTGTCTCGGTACGACATTAACATTTTCTAGGAGGACGACATGAAAACAGAACTATATGTTGGTGCTTTACCCTATTCCGTTTCGGAATCGCAGCTACAGGAAATTTTCTTGGCGCATGGGACTGTAGAATCATCCCGGGTGATTAAAGGCAGATTCACCGGTCAGTCGCGC
>JACZXR010000269.1 GCA_022571535.1 Deltaproteobacteria bacterium
TGAGGAGCCCCGCGGCCACCAGCAGGCCCGCGAGGTTCCACGAGAGCCACGGGCCGATAAGGGCGAGGCCACACAGGAAGAAGGTGAACCGCTTGGCGAAGTTCATGGCAGCGAAGGCGTAGTTCTGCAAGGCCATGGCTATGACGACGATCCCCGCGATGGCAAACATGACGGTCACTACAACGTCTAGCAGTGGGCCTATCAAGAGGAGCGAGCCCTTGGCCACAAACATGTACGGGAGGATAAAGGCTGGCAGGGCCAGCTTCATGGCTTCGAGGGCGGTTGGCATAACAGGAGAGTGTGCGAGAGCTGCTGCCGCATAGCTGGTGGGGGCCGTTGGTGGGGTAATAGCCGAGAAGGCGCAGAAAAAGATCACAAAGAGGTGCGCCTTTGGGACAATGTCCGCCTGAGGGAGACCCACCTGCTCCAGCATAGTTAGCAGGGCCGGGATCGCGACGCCTACCTGAATGACGTAAGCGGAGGAAAGGGGAAGACCCATCCCCAGGATGATTGCGGTGAACATGACAAGGACCAGGGCGAAGAGCAAATTTCCCCCTGCGATATCCACAATCAGGCCTGAGAACTTGACTGCGACACCCGTAAGATCGAAGATCCCAACCAAGATGCCGGAGGTGATAATGGCAACGGCCACGATGACCGCCTGTAAGCTCCCCTGCACCAGGGCGTCCCAAAGGTCCCAAGGGCCCATGCGGAGCTCACCTAGAAACACCTCCCATTTTTCCCGAGGACTCAGACGGGTCTTGCTGCGCCGAATTGCAAGGATGAAGAAGACGAGGGTAGCGGCCCAACTGACCAGGATGATCGCCACGATGCACCGGACCACCGCATACCCCGGGCTGTAGCCGGATACCAGGAGATAAATCAGAATGATCAGAGGCAGGGCCAGATAGCCCTGTTTAATCATAATGCCCTTTAGATTAGGTAGATTTTCCTTTGGAACGATCGGGATTTTTTCTTTGACCGCGTAGATGTGGACCATGATCCCGACGCTCAGGAAGTAGAGAATCGCCGGCAGCACGATGAGTTTCATCACCTGTGCGTAAGGAATGCCGGTGTACTCCGCCATCAGGAATCCTGCAGAGGCCATTACGGGCGGCATGATGAGCCCGCCGGTGGATGCAGCTGCTTCGATCGCACCGGCTACGTGGGATTTGAAACCAATTTTCTTCATCATGGGGATGGTGAAGGACCCTGTGATGACGACGTTGGCCGTGCTGCTGCCCGAGATAGAGCCCATCAGTCCGCTCGAGAGAACGGCCACTTTCGCCGGTCCACCCCGGAAGCGGCCTGCCACAGCCGTTGCGAAGTCGATGGTGAAATCTCCAAACCCCGATTTTTCCAGGAAGGCGCCGAAGACGATAAAAAGAAAGATAAAGGTCGCGGATATATGTGTGGGCAAGGCGAACAAACCGTCGGTCAGAAAGTATTGGTTATCCGCCACGAGCGAGACTGAGTAGCCATCGTGGAAAAACAATGCGGGCATCCATGGGCCCACAAACGCGTAAATGAGAACGAGAATGGCGAGCACCATCAGCGGCCAGCCAATCACTCGGCGGCAGCACTCCAGAACGACGGCGATAGCTCCGAAGGCAAGAATCAATTCATAAAAGGCGAAGGTCTCGGTATGTCCGATGTGCTCGATGATCCAGTCGTAGTGATAGAAGATGTATCCCATCGAGGTCGCCCAGAAGAGTAAAATCATGATGTCATACCAGGGTACTTTATCTGTGTCCCGACCCTTGACGACTGAATAGGTCATCAGGCTGATGGCCATTATGAACGTCACATGGATGACACGGTGGAGATAGGCCTCGGGCTGGCCGAAGAATCCTGTCCAGATATGGTACAGGGAACTACTAGCGGCGATCAGACTTATCAATACCCAGGCTGGACCCTTGAGCTGTCTTTTCATCTTCGGCAGCCTTTACGGGTAAAATGTTATCGAGGTACCAGTAGCACGATATTTCGATCGGCTTGTTTTTAAGCCTCGGAAGCGAGCAAGGACAGAGAAATCCACTTAAGAACTTTTTTTTAGGATGAAACTTCGGGGCCGGCGCCTCGGCATCGGCCCCGAAGTTATTCAAGCCGTTTATCAAAAGCGGCTAGAGTGCGCCTACCTCTTTGAGGTATCTCGTCAAACCGGGGTGGCGCGGGATCCCCAGGTCTTGTGCTGCGGCCTTGGCGCTCACCCTATTGAAACTCTTGTTGACTTTCCTCATGTAATCGAGGTTTCCGTACATCAGCTTGGCCATCTTGTAGACCAGTTTTTCAGGGACGTTCTTGTTCGTAACGATGATCTGGTAGCTTTGGACAACCCGGACGTCCTTCGGCTGGTTGTAGTACTTCTTCTCCATGACCACATCGATCAGTGCCGGCTGAACCGCTTTCAACTTTCGAACGTCCTCTTTGGAGAAGGACAGGATGCGAATCGGCTTATGAGCTGCCAGCTGTATGAGCGGAGCGTAATTTTTCTCCCCCGGTCCCAGGTAGGCGTCGATGTGATTGTCCTTCATCTGAGAAACCGCATCATTGAATCCCAGGTGCAGCGTCTTGGAGAAATCCTTATAGGACATCCCCAGGGCACTGAGCATCTGTACGTTCAACGCCTGGGCGGAAAAACGCTTGGGCATGGCGTTGACTCGCTTTCCTTTCAGGCCACGCCAATCCTTGATGCCCGAATCGGCCCAGACCACCCAGAGCATCATCTGAGGATACTGGACTGCTGCGAGCCTCAGGCCTGAGGCGTCCTTCCCCTTAAACTTTCCGCGTCCCTTGATTGCATCGGAAACCGTAGAGGCGAAGGTGAGACCGAAATCTATTTTTCCGACCATAGCATTCAGGGCATTGGCAAACCCACCGCCGATGTCGAGGGTCACCTGGTCCCCGTACTGATCCCGGGCCAGTTTCTGTATGGCACTCCCAATGGGATACCATGCCCCGCCCGGCTTGGAGACTCCGAACCGCCAGTTCTCAGCCCCCGCAAACGGAACCCTCCCCATCGCCCCGACGAGCAGGAGCATGGATAGGGTTACACTAAAAATTTTCCAAAACTCTCGCATTTTCATATCCTCCTTTCACTTAAAATTTCTCCTGACGACCAAATGCCAGCCCATTTCCGAGAGCCCGAAACCGTTCCGGGATAGACCGGGCTGACCCCGAACCGTAATTTGGGGGAGACAATACCCCGTACAGAACTATTATGTCAACCCGAAATAGTTGACAGGCTCAAAATGCTAAGTTAGTGTTGTAAAAGGCCTTGAGGGTGTGGCAGTCATGGCGGAAAAAGAGACAATCCTGGTAGTAGACGACGAGCCCGATTTCATCAACATTGTTACGTCGATCCTAAAGAAAGAGGGATACAAGGTCCTTTCGGCTTCCAACGGTTTGGAGGCCATATCCCGTGCAAAGGAGCAGAGGCCCGATGCAATCCTTCTGGATCGGACCATGCCTGAGATGGGAGGGGATGAGGCGCTGACCCGCCTTAAAGAATCGCCAGATACGTTGTCAATTCCGGTCATACTGGTGACGTCATTGAATAAGTACGATGATATCTCAGGGGGGTATAATCTGGGCGCCGACGCTTATATTACGAAACCGTATACCCGTAACCAGATCATCCAAGGGCTCAAGGTTGTTCTGGCGAGTAGGCCGAATCTGTTAAACGATGCACTTCGAGCCCATGCCGTGGAATTTCTCAGGGTCTGCTACCGACTTACCAATCGGACAAAAGATCTGGTGGGGCAATTTGCGGCTCAGGAGGACCTTCCAATAAGTCAATGGCTTTATCAGGGCTTAGAAAGCCGCATAAAGAAAGAGGAGAACCGGTCTGGGAATCTGAGAATAGCCCCTGAGTGGCAGTACGTCTTCCGTGGCTGGGGGGTGGATTTCCACAATTCAAAAACAGGGGAGCAGCTGAGCCTTGCCATCGGTCCGGGTGGGCGATGCGATACCTTCGATGAGTGGCGAATCCAAAGCTACATCGAAACCCAAGCTGAAAGTGAGGGCGCAGTTAACGAACTTAAGTCTATCATCAAAAATCACAGCGATGCCACGGAGAAGTTCATTGAACATTTAAGCTCTCAGGGATGGATCGAGCGTGCCAAGGCACAGGGCGGCAAGTTGAGTGACAAGTCTATTGAGACGCAACTGGAAGACCGATGGATGGTCTCTGGGAAAGGCATCGAGCGTTTGTCGCAAACCTAACCCCGATCCGAAATTAATCAGTCAAAGAAATCTTCCCTGATGATCATCAGACCGCGACAAATACCTGTTTCAAGCATGAATCAGCAACTCACCTTTAGTGTAGTTGCAGACCGATGATCAAAAT
>JACZXR010000270.1 GCA_022571535.1 Deltaproteobacteria bacterium
AAAGGCACAGCGAGAGGCCATCATGCAGGATGCCTTGGCAGTGGAGCAGGCCGGCGCTTTTTCCGTTGTCCTGGAGGGGATACCTGCGGAGTTGGCCAGCGAGATCACCCAGCGTCTTTCTATTGCTACCATTGGCATCGGAGCCGGTTTAAACTGTGACGGGCAGGTCCTGGTCGTGCATGACATGCTCGGGCTCTTTGATATGTACACGCCAAAATTCGTCAAGAAATATGCCGACTTGAAGACCGTGATGACAGAGGCGGTCAAGAGCTATATTTCTGAGGTCAGGAAGAAGAAATTCCCAGATGAGCAGCATTCTTTTCATTAAACGGTGAGGCTATGTTAGTGGTGGAGCACATTCATGAGATGCAAAAGTGGAGCGAGGAACAGAGGCTCCAGGGGAGGCGGATCGTCTTGGTCCCGACCATGGGGTTCCTGCATCAGGGGCATCTCAGCCTGATCCGCGAGGGTAGAAAGAGCGGGGACCGGCTCGTGGTTTCGGTCTTTGTAAATCCCACGCAGTTTGGGCCTTGTGAAGATATTGCCAGTTACCCAAGCGATTTCGAGCGAGATCGAGGCCTGCTCGAGAGAGAAGAGGTGGATATTATCTTTCGCCCCTCATCGAGGGCTGTTTATCCCGAGGGATACCAGACCGCCGTGGAGGTGGAGCGGCTTGGCCGGACTCTTTGCGGGGCCTATCGACCCGGGCACTTTCGTGGCGTTGCCGTTGTGGTTTTGAAGCTCTTTAACATTGTCCAGCCCCATGTGGCGGTTTTTGGTTTGAAAGATTACCAGCAGTTCATCATCGTTAGCCGGTTGATCGAGGATTTAAACTTGAATATCAACATGGTGGCGGTTCCGATTGTGCGCGACCCGGATGGGCTCGCGGTGAGTTCCCGTAATTATTATCTCACCCAAGAGGAGAGAAAGGCCGCCCTTTGCCTCCAGCGGGCCCTAGGACGGGCAGAGAATTGGGTGCGGCAGGGGGAGAGAGACGGAAGAAAAATTACGAATCAAGTTATTGCCGAAATCACAAGCGAGCCCCTTGCCCGGGTTGAGTACGTTCAGCTATGCGACCTGAAGAGTCTGGAGGTGATCGAGAGCCTTCACGATGAGGCCCTTCTGGCCCTGGCCGTGTGGTTCGGGAAGGCCCGTTTGATTGACAACATCATTCTCAAGGCTGAGATGTAGTCGATGGGACGGGAGAAAGACAAAGATGGAATAATATGTGTCAACCGCAAGGCACGTTTCAACTTTACTATCGAAGAGACCTTCGAGGCCGGATTGGTGCTTGTCGGGAGCGAAGTAAAGTCCCTCAGAGCTGGGAAGGGGAACCTGGTGGACAGTTATGGGCGAATCGGGAAGGGCGAGGCCTTTCTCTTCAATGCCCATATTAGTCCTTATGCGGCCGCCAGTGGGCTCAACCACGAGCCTACGCGAAGCCGCAAGCTGCTGCTCCACAAGCGCGAAATACAGCGTCTCACAGGCAAGGTGAAGGAGCGGGGCTTGACCCTGGTCCCATTGAAGCTATACTTTAAGAATGGGCGCGTGAAGGTGGAGTTGGCGCTGGCCCGGGGTAAGAAAGTCCACGATAAGCGCGAAGTTCTCAGGCGGAAGGCAGCGCAGCGCGAGGTTGAACGCACTTTGAAATCGCGGCGCTAGTTTTAAGTGAATAGTTATAAGTAGTGAGTTGTGAGGTTCGAGTTATGAGATGGGTGGATGTCCTTCCTCTCTCAACTCAGTCCTCATGACCCGAGACTCGTAACTTTTAACAGATAGGGGGGCGATCTGGATTCGACGAGGGAAGGAAGTCAGAGCGGCATGCCGGGGTCCTGTTGGCCCGTTAAACAAACAGGCTGCAATTTAACTGCAGATAATTTTGAATACGCCCTAGCTGCTTAGTTGTAGCTAGCGTCTTACCGGCTCTCTCCCGCAGAGTTGGATAAGGCGTCATTTAGCGGGATGGACCAATTCTCCTGCCGGAGGAGATGAGGTCGAGATCTAAACCGGCTGGTCCTGAGAGACCCTGCCACTGGGGGCTTGAAGGATGAGAGCAAATCAGTGGCTAAGCATGTAGTCGTATTTGATGGAGCACTTTCGGACGGGGGTTCGATTCCCCCCGCCTCCACCATTTAACTGGTTGATTTTCTTGGGCTAAGGCCAATCCTCTGCCCTTCCTCACTAGCAAAATGTTCCTGTTTTGTGCCAAGTTCACAGCCAGAGCTGGGGTTTGTTCCTCCTGGGCCTCACCTGCTTTCTTGTCCTTTTGATCCGTTGTTATCTTTTCCAGGGCCTCACCTAGTTTCTCTACGGCCTTCGCCTTGTGCGCTGGTGCCAGATGAGAATATCTCAGGGTCATTTCGATTTCCCTGTGTCCCAAGAGTTCCTTGACCGTAGCTAGATCCACTCCGTTCATAACGAGGTAGCTGGCGGCTGTGTGCCTCAAGTCATGGAAGCGGAATTTCTCAATCCCTGCTTCGCCACAAGCCCTCTTAAAGGCATCATAGACGGTTGTCCTACCCACCCTATCACCCCAGGGCCACATAAAGAGATAATCGCCGTAGCGGTGCCTTATAAGCCAATCTACGGCCTCCCTAACGGCATGGTTCATCGGGACGGTTTTTAGCCTCCGGTTCTTTGTCCTGCCGAAATAGATAAGCCCACGCTCTTGGTCTATATCCTCATAGCCTAGATCCAGAAGCTCACCCTGACGTGCCCCTGTATTGAGAGCCAGCACTACGAGGGGATAAAGCCAGGGGGAGGCAATCTGATTTTGGCATACTTCTAAAATGGAGGGGATTTCCTCCTCTGCCAAGTATCTAAACCTTCCCTCTTGTACGGGGAATGGGGAAACCTCAACGGAGGGATTCGTGGACGTTAGCCCCCATTTTACTCCCATCTTGAGCATATGCTTTAGGATAGTAAGTTCCCTGTTAACGGTTGTCTGCATAACTTCCTTTGCTCTGTACCTCTTCCACTTCTCGATACCCCAGGTTGTAATATCAGACAGAAAACGGCCCTTAAAGTAATCTTTCAGCGTATCAATAGAGTATCTCTCTCGGTGGTAGGATAGCTTATAGCTGGCAGCGTGTTTGTGATACCGCTCCACTAGCTCTGAGAAGGGGAAGGGTTTCTTCACCTTATCCAGGTTAAATCGAGCTTGTGCTATTTCCCCCAGGCGGGCCTTTAGGGCTTTTTTAGCCAACTCCCTAGTGAATCCCCTCGACTTCCGGCCCACTTTTTCCTTTATGTCCTTAATGCTCTCCCGTCCCTCTGCGTCTGTCGTTTTGTACTGATAGCGGATGTAATAGGTAACGTCCCCCCCTTGCCCTTTGCGCTCATAGATTCCTTTTGCCACGGCTGGACCCTCCTTTTCTCTTCTGCTCCTTTAGCCAAAGATTAATTGCCTGCCTTATCGCCTCACCCATAGAGACACCCGCCTCAATTGCTGCGATCCTGAGCCTCTTATGGGTTTCCAGGTCAAGCTGAAAGTTTGTTGTCTGCATTTTCTTCTTCTTGCTCATGCTACTATAGTAGCATACACGCCCCCCTTGTCAAGCCCAAATTGCGTCAGCCGTTTAGAACGCCTATAGGGCATTTTTCCAGAAATGCTTCAAGGTCGGTCCTCTTGATAATGACCCTGCTACCTACCTTGTGAGCCATTAGCTCCCGCTTGCGGATAAAGAGCCGAATAGCGGAAGGTGCGAGGCGGGCCATGTCTGCGGCTTCCTTCACCGTGAGGTAAGGCCTAGATGCCTCTGAGGGCCTCCCAGCACCCACTCTCCCGTGCCCGTTCTGGCTTAGGGCCTTCTCTACCTCCTCCCGGATAAGGGCCTTTAGCTGCCCTACGCTGAGGGTTACGGCGGGGGTAGAATCTTCCATCGTGTCTTTGTTCATCGGGCTCATAGAAATTTTACTCTACTTGACCTCAGATTAACGACCTCGCCTTGGCCCCTTACCCGATGTATCCCGCTTTTCAGCTTCCATAAGGGCGGACAGGGTCTCCCATGCCTTGGCGGGTTCCAGAGAGGACAAAAGCCGGGCTGCATGACTGAGCGCCCAGAAGTCCAGTCGGCACTGGTCAGAGCAGTATCGCCGGGGCCGTCTGGCCGATGATTCCAGTCGGGTCTCACAAAACGGGCTGTGACATACCTCAAACATGGGCCTAGAATTTTGTTAACGCCTCTTTAACGCACGTTTCAGCTTTCATCCGGCTATCCCCCAGGAACCAATCCCGAAACTGCCCTAGCCTCATGACCACCAGGGCCTTATCCAGCTCTTGGCCCTTTTCGTGAATCACCAATAGCCGTAGCTTGTCTCGTTCTGTCACCCGCCTCTCGGCCTGGG
>JACZXR010000271.1 GCA_022571535.1 Deltaproteobacteria bacterium
GAAGACCATCAAGTTATATCGACCACGGGGTTTGAACCCCGTGGTCGACCAAAGGGAAGAGCTACCGCTTCTCCCCTTTGGAAACCCCATCGGTTTTGTGCCCGCGGCAAGCCGCGGGGTTACACAATAATCTAAAAGGGAAGCACGCTCACTTTCTTTCTCTTTTTATCAAGCCTTTCGTAGCGCACCAGACCATCGATCTTTGCGAACAGGGTAAAATCCCGGCCCATTCCGACGTTTTTTCCTGGGTGAATTCGTGTCCCGAGCTGGCGCACAATAATATTGCCGCCGCGCACTTGTTGTCCGCCAAAGATCTTGACTCCCCGCCTCTGACCCTGACTGTCCCTTCCGTTTCGGGTACTTCCACCTGATTTTTTATGAGCCATGCCGATTCCTTCCCTTAACCCTGAATCTCCGTGATTCTCAGCATGGTCAGCTTCTGCCTGTGGCCCTGCTTCCGGCTGTACTTCTTGCGCCTTTTCTTCTTGAAGACAATAATCTTTTTTGCAAGCTTATGTTCCACAATCTCTGCGGTGACCTTCGCTTCTGGCAAGGTCGGAGTTCCAACCTTGGCCTCGTCGTTACCCCCGATGAGCAGTATCTCATCAAGTGTGACTTTATCCCCGGCCTCCCCTTTCAGTTTCTCTACCTTGACAATATCCCCATGGGATACCCGGTACTGCTTACCACCTGTTTTGACAACTGCGTAAACCATCTTATTTCCCTAACCCACTTTTCTAGTCGAAATCGTCCCTAAAGTCAAACTTGAGGAAGGTATTATTACCCCTGTTTGGCTCACGCCAAGGGATTGTCAGAAATGCTAGACTGAGACGATATTGAGAAATAATTCGCAAACATTTCATCTCCTACAGATCCTCATAATAAAATAGTCCATAAGATCACATGATTACGGTCTGGCACTACTTTTGTAAGTAATTTCCATACTCTCGCATGGTTCAACTATAAGCCATTACGAAATTCCTACTTCTCTTGGCATTATAATCGTCGAGATAAATCGAGATTTGGGAGGTAAACTATGGACAATAATGAATTAGAAGAGATCAAAACACGATCTAGGGAAATCAAGAGACTGCTGGGAGATAGTGTATACGCGCAGACCTTGATAGAAAACGATGTCCCCAAGCTAGTCGCTGAAGTTGAAAAACTAAAGGCTAAGGTTGAAGAGCAAAGAATTGAGCTGGAGTATGCTGGAAAGTGTGTGCATGGAAATTTCTACAGGGACCGAGACTGCATCAGTTGTTTTGGCGACGGCACAGAACAGAAGCAGGAATGCAGCGAATGTGGTAATCAGACGTGGCATCGTGGTGGGAAATGCCTTAGCCATGACATGAATGTCACCAAGCCTTACGAACTTTCGAAGGCCGAGCAAGATCACTTGCGAGGCAATGTAAAGTACCTCAAAGAGGAACTCTCAGCTCGTATTAGAGAGGCGGAGGAGCGCTTGAGAGGAGTCGAAGCATCCCGGGCTATTATGCAGGAGGTGCTGGAACATATGTGGGAAAGGCTCATCTCATTTAACATAAAGGATTCGCTGCATAAGATTGATTCTGCGCTTTCCACCCTGGCTTTCTCTAATCCGCAGAAAGAACGGCGAACCATACCAACGGAGAATACTGTTAGGACTGATGAACCTGGATTGTCGGCCAATGCTTGAGCATAACGACCAGACGAGGGTGTTGGAATAGGACTCAATACCTTAAGGCCCTGCTAACAATAGGAGAATTCACCTACTGTTTGGCAGAAGGACGGGCGTCGACGATCCGCAATTCCACTTGATAGGTGCCACCCCAGTCATTTTCACTCAGACGATAGGCCAGATCGATTTTTGTGCCCTTGTGGCCAGGAAAGTCATCCCCAAGCCTGAAACCGACGCCATCCAACGTTCGGCCTCCGTGGCGCAGCTTGAAACGGGACCCACCGTTAAAGTCCCTACGCTCCGAGACCTCTACCTCTCGGGTTTCAAAGAGGGGCTCAGGATTGCCGATTCCAAAAGGCCCAAGGATTTGAATCTGCCGGGCCAATGGAAGATCGATTGTAGAAAAATCGATCTCGGCGTCCACTTCGAGTAATGGGACCAAATCCTCAGATGTCAGGGATAACCGGGCGGTATCCTCAAAACGATCCGAAAAGGCCTGGAACTGTTCCTGTCGAACCGTTAGCCCCGCGGCGTACTCGTGACCGCCAAATTTCTCCAGGAGGTCCGCACAGCGACCTAGCCCCTCCACCAAATGAAAGCCGCGAATACTGCGGGCCGATCCCTTGCCTTCTCCTTGATGAAAGCCAATAACAACAGTAGGCCTGTAGAACCTCTCAACAAGCCGTGAAGCGACGATCCCCAAAACCCCCGGGTGCCATCCCTCTGCGCCCAGGACGATGGAGGTCCGATCAGAACTCAGCTTCCAGGAGTCACTATCCAGAATTCTGGATTCTGAATCCATAACTCTGGCCCCTGTCTTCAATTGCGCTAACGCCTCTGCCAAAACATGGCCCTCTATCTCTCGTCTTTCCCGGTTGTGCCTATCCAATTCCCCGGCAATCCGACAGGCCTCCTCTTCCGAGCCTGTCGTTAGCATCTCAACCACCTTGAGGCCTGCGTCGACCCTGCCCGCCGCGTTGATTCGAGGCCCGAGCTGAAATGCCACCTGTCCGACACTCACCTCCCCCGAAGGTATGTTTGCCACCTGCTTTAAGGCACGAATCCCTGGACGTGTGGAGACGCCAAGCTCTGTCAGGCCGCGCTGGGTCAGGACGCGATTGACTCCCTTTAGAGGAACCATATCGGCAATGGTACCCAGGGCAACAATATCCAGGTAGCGGCGGATGTCGGGAGGGTCTGCCTCGCTGAACCATCCCCTGTCCCGTAGGCTCGCCCTAAGCCCAATGATCAGATAGAAGGCGAGACCTGCACCCGAGAGGCCTTTGTCAGGAAAGGGACAGTCGGAACGATGAGGGTTTAAGATCGCTACGGCCGGAGGGAGAAGTGGTGGAGGTTCATGGTGATCCACAATGATCACGTCGATCCCCATGCCCCGGGCCAGTTCTATCTCTTTATAGTTCGAAATGCCGCAGTCCACAGAAACTATCAATCTCACCCCTCGGAATCTGAGTCGTTCCAGTCCTTGGGGGCTCAGCCCGTACCCCTCTTCGATCCGATGGGGGATATAGTAGAGGGGGTTCCCACCGATCTCCCTTAAAAATATGACCAGGGCCGAAGAACCGGTGGTTCCATCCACATCGTAATCTCCCCAGACACAGATGAGCTCCTTCCCTTCAAGGGCGCAGGCCAGGCGCTCCGCTGCCCTGTCCATATCAGCCATCAAGAAGGGGGAAGGAAGATCGGAGCGTAGACTGGGTGAGAGAAACCGTTTACCGGCGTCAGAGTCCATGACGCCGCGATGGACGAGAATCCGGGCCAAGAGAGTCGAGACTTTTAGCTGATCGGAAAGATGGGAGACGACCTCCTCATCGGCCTCCCGCAGGACCCAGCGCTTTTCCATAAGAATAAGGATTAAAAGTCAGGTGTCAGAATTCAGACAAAAAATTCAGGATTCCCTACTGATTCCGGCTTCTGGATTCGGCAATCAAGATTTTCTCCTCCCCTTCTCCAGCAGGAGAATCACGGGAGTGGCAATGAAGATAGTGGAATATACGCCGGACACAAAACCAATGAGAAGGGCAAAGGCGAAGGGGCGAATGACACCTCCACCCAGCACGAACAGGGCAATGAGCACCAACAGGGACGTAGCCGTAGTGATGATGGTACGTCCCAGGGTCTCATTGACGCTCATATTGATGATCTTCTCTAGACCTTCCCTGCGGTGCTTGCGCATGTTCTCCCGGATGCGGTCACACACGACAACGGTATCGTTCACGGAATATCCGGCAATGGTGAGAAGAGACGCCACAATGGGCAGGTCAAACTCGTAATTGGCCAGAACGAGGGCTCCAATCGTAATCAACACATCATGGAAAAGCGCCAGAATCGCCCCCAAACCAAAGCGCAATTCGAAACGGAACCAGATATAGGCGCCCATCATGACCGTGGCCACGATCACGGACAAAATTCCCCTCCTGCGCAGGTCTTTTCCCACCTTCGGTCCTACCGACTCGATCCTGCGAACCTCAAACTGTTCGGAGCCAAACTGCTCAGAAAGGCTACGGCGGACCTCCCGCCCAACAGTCCCCAACTGACCTGCTATCGTTTCCAAACGGATCAGGAACTCACCGGATTCCCTGCCACCAAAATCCTGCACCACGCTATCGCCAAAAACCGAGCGCGCCAAAGCCCCCCGGATTTCACCAATGGTGACCTCC
>JACZXR010000272.1 GCA_022571535.1 Deltaproteobacteria bacterium
GACGTCATCTTCCGCGTGGTGGCCAATACAGCCCAAAGACACCTCGGTAAAGACATCATTGTCCAGAACATCGGCGGCCAGGGCGGCAACAAGGGGGCCAAGGCGGCCAAGGCCTCGCGGCCTAACGGCTGCACGTTGTTCGCGGGCCATGACTCCATGCAAACCTCCTATGTGCAGGCCCGGGTGGACTTCAACTACTTCGCCTTTGAGCCCATCGTGCTTTTGACCCACACGCCCTCCCTTTTGGGTGCCCATCCGGGAGTTCCCTGGAACAGCGCAAAAGAGCTTATCGCCGACATGAAGAAAAACCCGGGAAAGAAGGTTCTCTTCGGCGCGACGCTGGGCTCGACGAGCCACTTCTTCCCTGTTTTGATCGAAGCCACAACGGGGGTGAAGTTCAAATACGTGGGCTATGATGGAACACGCAATCGCATGACCGCGCTTCTCGGCAAACACATCCAGCTCGGCGAGCTCAACATCACCGCCGCCAGGAAATACATCAGCTCAGGCGCGCTGAAGTCTCTGGGCATCGCCTTGCCGCACCGTGACTCAAGGCTTCCGAAGGTGCCCACGCTCAAAGAGCAGGGTATCGATGTCATCACCGGCGTAAACCGTGGCGTCTTCGCTCCTAAGGGCACGCCGAAGAAGATACTGGCGGCATTTGAAGAGGCCTTTATGAAGACCATGAATGAACCCCTTGTGCGGAAGGACCTCGAGGCAAAAGGAACCATCATCCAGTACATGGGGCAGAAGGAGTATATTGCATACCTGAAGGAGAATGTGAAGGCGATCACGACTGCGGCTAAGAGCGTGGGTCTCTATATGCGAAAACAATAATTCACGGGCTTTCGAACCACGGCGGCGGTCCCTGGAACCGCCGCCGTGTTGCTGAAGGCTGGCGGTTTTTCGTTCAATCTGAATGAGGACTTTGAATGCGTCTGCGAGCGGAAA
This sequence comes from Deltaproteobacteria bacterium, assembly GCA_022571535.1. Classification (GTDB taxonomy): domain Bacteria; phylum Desulfobacterota; class Binatia; order UBA9968; family CAXXLF01; genus JACZXR01. The sequence goes on from JACZXR010000272.1 coordinate 952, forward strand.
CCATCATTGGCGCGATACTCCTCGTTATGTTCGCGGCGTTTTTCGTAACCACCTTTTTTCTGCCCAAGGCGCCGTATGGTACGATGGGCCCCGCCCTTTTTCCGCGCGTGCTCCTGATTGCGTTGTTTCCTTTGTGCGCAGGGCTATTTTTACAGGGCTTGATTCGAGATCTCCGCCAATCCAGGCCGAAAGGCCGCCCTTTAGGCGAATGGTTTCATGAATACCGAAATGTCCTGGCCAGCTATGCGCTTTTTCTCCTGTTCGCCTGGGCACTGCCCTACGCAGGGTATCTAATCTCCAGCTTTGTCTTCCTTTTTACTATGCAGGTCTTTTTGGGTCCTAAAGGCTGGGGAAAGATACCGCAGCATCTGGCCGTCACCTTAGGAGTTATTGCCGGTCTATTCCTACTTTTTAGGTGGTTTTTGCTCGTTCTCTTGCCCGAAGGAGAAATCTTCTGATCGGGCATCAATTCGCCTGAGAGTTTGATTCATGCTGGAAAATGTGGCCGTTGCCTTCGCCAACGTCTTCACGCCGAGTACTCTCGGCTTGATCGGGGCGGGCACGCTTGCAGGCATCGTAGCAGGTGCGATTCCCGGCTTTACGATCGCGATGGCCGTCATCTTGACTCTGCCGTTCACCTTCGGGATGACGCCCCTGCAAGGCTCAGCGACCATGATGGGCGTTTTCGTAGGAGGCTACTCGGGCGGGTTGATCTCGGGAACCCTGCTGGGGATTCCCGGCACGCCCTCCTCAGTAGCGACCACCTTTGACGGCTATCCTATGGCGCGCCAGGGAAGACCGGGCCTGGCCCTCGGGGTGGGAATATGGTCCTCATTTTTTGGAGGGCTTATCGGGGCGGTCCTCCTCGTCTTTTTTGCGCCGCCCATCGCCTTGTTCGGCCTCAAGTTCGGCCCCTGGGAGTTTTTCGCCCTCATCGTCTTTGCCCTGACTATCATCGCGAGCCTGTCGGGAGATTCCATGCTCAAGGGTGGAATTGCGGGCCTCGCGGGCCTTTTGATCGCCACAGTGGGCGACGATGACATCACGGGGATTTCGCGCTTTGACTTCGGAATCGAAGCCTTAAAACAGGGATTCGATTTCCTGCCGGTTCTCATCGGCCTGTTCGCTTTTGCCCAACTAATGTCCGACATCGAAGGCGGTGAGCGCGCTCAGCAATCGCTCATGGATGTGAAGCGCACCAACATTGAAGTTGAACACTGGAGCGCGATCAAGACGATCTGGCGCCAACCCATCAACTTGTTTCGCTCGGCCTGCATCGGTGTCTTTGTCGGGGCCCTTCCGGCTGCGGGCGGAAGCATCTCGAACATCTTGAGCTACGATCAGGCTAAAAAGGCGTCGAAGTATCCCGAGAAATTTGGCACCGGGATCCCCGACGGTATCATTGCAGCAGAGGCGGCCAACAACGGTACCGCGGGTGGCGCCCTCATTACCATGATTGCGCTTGGTATCCCGGGCGACATCACAGTAGCCGTCATGCTGGGTGCCCTGTTGATCCACAACGTGATCCCCAGCCCTACTTTTATCTCTGAGGAGCCTGTGCTTGTCTACGGCATTTTCGTTGCCTTCTTCACAGCTCACTTCGTCATGATCGCGCTGCAGGCATTCGGAATGCGGATCTTCTTGCGGGTGACGCGACTTCCCAAATACATCCTGGCCTCAACCGTGCTGATTTTCTGTGCAACGGGCGTTTTTGCCCTCCACAACGTCACCTTCGATATCTGGACGCTATTCTGGTTTGGTATCCTGGGTTACCTGATGAAGAAGTTTGGTTTCCCGCTTGCACCCATGATACTGGGTGTCATTCTGGGCGATATCGCTGAGGTGAACCTGAATCGAGCATACATGAGCGACCCCAATCCACTGCTTTTCTTCACCCGGCCAATTTCTCTTTTTTTCGTCATCCTGGCCGTTATTTCCCTGGTTTTTCCCTTCTGGCAACAGTACCGCCATACACTCTGGGCGCGTTTCTACGTTCCTGTTGGCCTCATTGCCATCTCGGTCCCTTTCTGGATTTCGCCGGGCGTGGTCAAATTGGCTGCCTTGGCGTTCTTCCTGGGCGGTGTCTATTCTCTCTACCGCTGCATTCACGCGAATGCGGAGGGGGCTGTCAGTGGCTAGACAAGGATAAAGGGTCCAGGTATTCCTGCGACAAAGAATCGTAGAGCTGCCGGCTTGGCGCTATAAAGGTCAAGCTATCCGTTAACCGTCAAACTCCCTGGTGCGAGTGGTATAGATAGAACAATGCGGCCTGTTGGGCCATTACGGTCGATGTAAGGAGATGTGGGGAGGCCAGGAGGGTTCGGGCTAACGCTTAATACTTATCGGAGTGTTCGAGCTCACCTTAATCGGGACTGCTTGGGAGTGGGAATTATCAAGGATCTCGACCAGGATCCCATAATTTCGAGCTTCTTCGGCACATAAGGAACATACCGGGATATCCATAGAGTCGGTATAAGCTCGATACTGAGCTTCCTCATTTAGGCATCTTTGGCAGTGCAATCTCTACCTCTATTCCGGAAAGTATCTCCGTTACATGATGGCTATTTGTTCCAAAGACCGTTATAACGCCGAGCCTAATCAAAATTCGAAAAGGCTCCATACTAAGAGAAAAACAACGACTGACGCTATGATTGAGACAAAGAACAGTAGTCCATGAGAATCTATCTGCCGGTTTTCCAACAACGCTAATACTGGCGAAAGTCTCCTTTTCGTTTTCCTCTAATGCCCCTGTGAGGGTTGGGGTATAACGTGATTATTATTTAGTTTTATTGAGCATAAAGTATGCCAAAAGTGCAGTAAGTCTAAGGGCGCAATAAGGTGTTGTTAATAAAGGTTTTATGTCTGTCAGTTTTTTATGGATGCAAAATCATTGACTGGTTCAGACTCTAGAGATTCAAATATGACAAGTTTTGTTACTTGTTTAGAAGCTGAATAGCGCATTTGGATTATTTACGGACATTCAGGGGCATAATCTTTTGCTCCTCTCTGCCTTTCGGGAGAGTAGTGGCGTGTCTTTACCGTCTGTCTTTATCGTATTGCTTTCGGCCTTTATCCATGTGTGGTGGAACTACCTGACCAAATCGAGTCAGAGTCCAAAGACTTTTTCTCTGCTGAAGGGAACGGTCCTGATGGGTGTGGCTATGGGTACTTTCCTGACCGTTCTCACGAGGGGATCCCAAGAAATGTACTGAAGGTCACGGCTTGTGGCTTCAGCGGCGATGCTGGTTGGGTTCTATCTGGTAGCCACGGCAAGGTAAGCGGGTCTGCATCTCTTGCGATCAGATCCATTCAGAGAACCGACGTGGTATTCATTCCTGTCAGTAAACCTTTGCCCTGACCCCGGCTTGCCAGTACACCTGTC
>JACZXR010000273.1 GCA_022571535.1 Deltaproteobacteria bacterium
ATCTAGACTAAACAACACAAACTCACCTGATGGCAATTTATACCCATCTCAATAAGAGAGATTGCTCTCGGATCGCCGAAGAATTTGGACTTGGCGATCTTGTTACCTACAGCGGCGTCAGGAACGGATCTGTCAACACACATTATCTTTTAGAGGCCAAGAGGGGACGCTTCTTCCTGAAAATCGATGAGGTGAAAAAGGAGCTCGAAACAAGGCAAGAGCTTGACCTCCTCCTCTTTCTCCGGCGGCAGGGATTCCCCTGCATTCAGCCCATTCGAAGCAAAAAGGGGAAATATTACCACGAACTCCATGGGAAGTACCTCTCCGTGAGCCGATACATGGACGGGATCACGGTCCCTGTAGAGGTACTAACGCTACCTCAATTAGAGGTCTTGGGACACACCTTGGCGGATCTTCATCTAATCGGGAGGGGGTATAAAAAGGGTATTGATAATCGGTTTGCCTTTCCCAAGGTCGTCATGATGTACCGTGACGTTAGAAAGGAAATTCCCGCCCATCTGAGAAACATCACTAGGGTCATGGAAGATGAGCTTTCCTATCTGGAAGGCTATCTGGATAACAATCTCCCCAAGGGAGTCATTCACGGTGATTTCTTCACGGACAACATTAAATTTAAAAAGACCAGATTGGTGGGGGTTTTGGATTTCGAGGCTGCCTGCCGGGGAAAATTTATCTATGACCTTGCAACAGCAGTCAACGCTCTCTGTTACCTGGATGGACGCTACCGCATCGAACGTTTTGAGGCGTTAATTTCAGGCTACGAAAGCCTGCGCCCTTTATCGTTGCCAGAATGGGATTCCTTCCCCAACGAACTCCGCTTTTCATCTATCAGGTTTACCATAACCAGGATTAAGGAATTTTACTTACGGAAGATGGATGAAAACCATAGAGTTTACAAGGACTTTAAGGAGTTTTTTGATCGCCTTTTAATCCTCCGGAGAGAGAAGGAAGGCGGAATGGAAGATATTTTACTTGCAATGGCAACGGGTTACGACTACCGAAAATATCAGAAATCGAAACCGGCCAAGTAGCGTGGAACCCTCCACAGACAGCAAATTGCTATCTCCCCTTACATTTAACTTCTTCTGAGAAGCCGGGAGTTCAGCCTTCCAATTTTGATCGAGGCATCCTTGCGGATAAGGCGAATCAAACCGAAAAATGTCAAGAACAGACCGATAAAAAAAAGCAGCCGCCCTCCTCCCAGCACAACATAGTAGAAATCGACATTCACTCGAGCTGTATTGTATTTTTCCCTATCCTTATTAATTCTTCGAAGAACCTCCTCGTTTTTCCGAAGGTCAAGTTCTTGAAAGTTCCGATAGCTCTCCTCCAGACCTGTTTTGGCTGTATTGCGCAATAACCTCTGGTATTTTGTGATCTGCACCGCACCGACAATCCAATTCCCGATGCCCAGGAGCAGAAGCATCAGACCGGCAACTAGGAGATAACTAGAGTAGATGTCTTTGGGTTTCACGGCTTCAAATTCTGTTTATGATCAATCACCTACCACACCTTCCGGCAGACGTCAAAAAGCTTTATGCTGCCACCTTACGGCATTTAAATGTATCTGTCGTGGCAACGTCAATCTGTCAGGGTAACAGCAACATGAAAATGTCAGGGTGATAGTTCATGGAATTACTTCGGATACCTCGTAGTGGGTCCATAGCGGAACGCCTCCCGCCTGCCGTTCGTTCGATATAAGCCAAATGCGTGCGTCGTTTTGGAATCGAACCGTGCGATTTTTTGTTTTTGGTAGAAAAACTCCACCGCCCCGTCCAAAAGGACATGCACATCGATTCTCTTGTTGGCGTAGGAGCGATAGGGAGATTTCTTCGGGATTTGAAAGACAACTCTCCCAAAGGTGACGGTGTTGTCTTTGGCCACAGTGCGCTGCTGCTTAAAGCACAGGGCTTGTTCGATCTCGGTGGAGCTGGTTTTTCTCCAGGCAGGCTCTGAGCTAGCCGCGGGCTTTGAAAACTTGCGGTTATGCTCAGGAAGGATACGATCGAGCACCGGTTGAGCCTGCTCTTTGGTTTTAGCTCCCGCCAGCCTCAGCTCACTGACGAGCCGGTCTTGGAAAGTCCCCCACAGTCTTTCGATTCTTCCCTTGGCCTGAGGGGAGCCCGCAGGGATCAAGGTAACCCCCAGCTCTGCCAAGCCTCTTCCCACCTCAGTGGTGGGACGTTTATTGACTAACTGTTCCTCCAAGGTGGGTTCCCTGTCGGTCCAAAAGATCGAGTGACGGTCGGCATAGACCGAATGTGGCAGTCCGTGGGTCTTAAAGATCTCAGAGAACAGACGGAAGTAAGCCCAAGAGCTCTCGGCTACTTCAAAGAAAGCTCTGGGGACCTTGCTGCTGGCATCATCGATGGCCCCCACCAGACAAAGACGGGGCCCCCTTCCCTCTAGCCAGTCGTGGGGAGACCCATCGACCTGGAGCATCATCCCCTCGGCTGCTCTTCTCTCTCTTCGGCTTCGATGCTTGTTGGGGCGTCGCTTGCGAGGAGACGAGATCCCCTTGGCCCTGAGGATCTGGCGGATTTTCTCCCGGCAAGCCTTGATCCCTTCTACCTCCACTAGCTTCTCGCTCAGGTGATGATCGTTAAAGCCCCGGTACTTCCCTCGGGCTAGCTCCACAATACGCCGCTTAGTCTTCTCGGAAAGCTTCCATTTGCAGATGCGGCCTCGATTGCCATGAACGACCCCTTGAACCCCCTCCTTTCTGATCCGGGCCTTGATCCTAAAACTGTGGCGCTCTGAGACCCCTAGCACCATCGCCGCCTCTGCCATCGTTACCTCTCCTCTAAAAACCCTCTGAATGACTTCCACTCGCTTCTGCTCTGCCATTGTCAGGACTATGGTTGTTTTCATACCCTGACATAATCACATTGCCATTAACCCCTGACATAATTACTTTGCTACAACACGGCATTTAAATGTATCTTGAGCTCCGAGGCATATTAGTTTAGCATAGAGATCCTGTGAAGTGTTACGTCATTGGTGATATCCATGGCTGTCTAGAGGAGATGACCTGCCTGCTTGAGGCCCTTCCCCTAAAGCCCACGGATCGGCTGGTATTTTTGGGCGATTACGTTGATCGAGGCCCAGACTCCCGGGGAGTTGTATCTCATCTTATTGATCTGAAGGGCAAGGGAAGGCAAGAAGTGATTTTTCTCAAAGGGAATCACGAGGACATGTTACTCTCTTATTTAGGACTTCCGGGGAAATACGGGGATATGTTTCTTTTCAACGGAGGGGATGCCACCATGGCCAGCTACGGGGTCTCACGGAGAAATAGCTCTCCACATGAGCTTCTGACGGCTATACCTAAAGACCACCTGGAGTTTTTCAAAAGATTAGAAATTTATTACCTGATGGAGCCATTTCTCTGTGTCCATGGAGGTATTCATCCAGCAAAGTCCCTAGATGCCCAAATTGAGGGGGAGATGCTCTGGATCCGTGATGAGTTTATCCAAAACAAGCACGCCCTCCCTTATACCGTCCTTTTCGGACATACCCCTCATGAGGAGGTGCTTTTCCATCTCCCCTACAAGGTTGGCTTGGATACAGGTCTCGTCTACTGGAATGTGCTGAGCTGTCTAGAGGTGACCGAGAAGGTTCTGTTCCAGATCAGGAGGGGAAAAAATAAGGTGACCCAAAAGCTGGTAAGAGACCGCTGGGATTATGCAACCGGCTCTCTTCTAGCTTGAGCTTTCATTGTCCTCCGGGCACGGGTCTTCATTCATTTCCTTTCGTTTGACGCTGCCCCTTTCACCTCATCTCCCAGATCCAAGACTGTCTTGAGGACCTGCATTTGATTCTCGAGATGCTTGACAGTGGCGGCCTGTGCCAGCTCCGGATTTCGCTTCAGGAAGGCATCCAGGATCTGGTCACCTAGTATAAATAATAAAAGTTTATAGAGGAATACTTCTAGAACCAAAGCATTGTAATGGACAAGTACTGTAGCATATTGAGAACGCTGCTTGTGGGTTGAAAATTCTGGGCTAAAAAAATAGGATAATGATCAACAATTAAGTTATATCGACCACGGGTGTTGAACCCCGTGGTCGACCAAAGGGAAGAGCTACCGCTTCTCCCCCCTGTGGAGTAATGGACCGCGACTCCACGGGGGATACCCCACCTGCCTGCGCAGGCAGGTGGGTAATGTGCCTGCGGCAAGCCCAATAATCAACACAGCCGGAGGTGCTCAGTGGCTAAATTACGTTTATCACTTGCCTGTGACAGTTACGATTACCTGCAACCTCTACGGGAGGGAAAGGTCGAAGCAGAGGGGCTCGATCTCAAT
>JACZXR010000274.1 GCA_022571535.1 Deltaproteobacteria bacterium
TTGTAGGATAATACGCTATTGTTATATCTCCTTCTTTCGACGGCTATCCTGTTCTCAGTACCCGCCAATTCATCCTGTAAGCGTATAAAACCTTGATCCGCTTTAAGGTTCGGGTAATTCTCCACTACTACCAAGAGACGCGAGAGAGCGCTGCTGAGCATGTTATTAGCTTCTATTGCTTCCGACGGCGCTCCGGCTCCTCCTACCCTTGCTCTCGCATTCGTTACCGCGGTCAAAACTTCCTCTTCGTGAGATGCATAACCTTTAACCGTCGCAATCAAATTCGGTATCAGATCAAATCTCCTCTGGAATACATTCTCAACTTGCGCCCAAGCGTTTTTGACGCTTTCGTCACCTGCCACCATGCTGTTGAACGTACCCTTAATTGAGGAATAAACCGATATAAGTAAAATTAATACTACGCCTAAAATTATCCATTTTTTCATCATTTTCTCCAACTGTTATTTATGACTCGCCTCATATCTCTGTCCAAGCCTACATTTTATCCACATTTCTAAATATTGAACGAATAGTAGTCATATACTCTTCCATCAACTCTATTAATTCCGAAGTCGTCCATTTACCAATACCTAATTTGATGTTCAGTAGATCCTGAAATAACCCTTTCCGCAGTTCAAATGTCTCTTCAACACAGTTGTATAACTCAGATGAATTAGTTCCCTTGTATTCTATTTTCTTGAGATATAGGGTACTGCTGAATATAGCTGAAAATGTCGGGAGCGATAGAGATATCAGATCAATAAGCTCATTTCGATTACCCTTTGTTTTCATAAATCTCTAATCTTCCATGATCATATCCTACAACAAGATCCTTATCTCCATCTCCATCGAGATCTCCTGCCGAGAGGGCATCGACAGCGGTTAACGTGCTATCCACCGCCCGATCGGTCCAGCTGGGAGGATTGGCCCCGTTATTCTCATACCACTGGACATTGCTGGCATCACCGATAACGACATCGAGGTTGCCATCCCCGTTGACGTCGGCCACCTCGACCTCAAGGCCGGATGACGGTTTGGGATTAATCAGCGATTTCTTCCAGGTGGGGGGTGTGCCTCCCTGATTCTCGAACCAGTCCAGCTCACTTGATCCAATGGCCACAACATCCAGGCGGCCATCTTTATTGATATCGGCTACATGGATATCCTTAGGATCCTTAGGCTTGCTTATATTAATGGTGCGCGAGGTAAAAGCCTCGGCGCCGTCGTTCTCAAAATAATGTGAGAGAGGATTGCTTCCCTGCAATACAACCACATCGATGTCATCATCACCATCGATGTCAGCGCCAAAGACCGAAAAGCCTGTCGAGCGACTCCCCACGCTCTTGGTCGGACTGAAGCTGGCAGAATCCTGGTTCAAGGCATTGGTCCAGCTGATCTTCCCCCATTGTGTCCCAGCAACTCCTGAGTCAATGATCTGAGAGGTGTAGGTCCCGGACCCGCTGCTCAGACCGGCTGCGTCCAGCTCGATGTGGTCGGTCGCCCACTGGGTGTTGCTTTGAGTCCCGCTAAACTCATCCTCCTCATCGTGGATGAATGTAACTGTCTTCAGTTTGGCCAGACCAGAGTTAACATCGATCTTGTCAGAGTCGAAGGTGTAGTCGGTAGCAGTGGTAAAGTCCCAGTTCTTGAGAGCTGCATATAGGAGGGTAACCGTAGCAAGCAGAAGAAGGATTCCCCCTACACTGGCAAAGATCGCCCTGCAGACTCTTCCCTGTCTATTCAAACGAACCATAAAGATGTGTCCTTTAGCCCTTGTTTTTATTGGGAAAACTTTACAACAAAGAATATAGCAAGGCTTATGCCACAGCCCCACCATAGCATCAACCTATTGATTTAAAAGGAGTTTCTATAACTCACTATTGATTTCTTGGGCTAAATGGGACAAAAATTGACAGAAAGCCCAAAGAGTGACAAAAATTGATAGAAAGTGGCAGCTTTTACATCATCGAAGGGTTGAATTTTTCAAAAGTGAGAATTAAAAATGAGAATCTATTATCACCCTGCCTGAGAGCCACTCACAGAGCTCTCAGACCCTTTCGCCACCTGATCCTCAGTAACTAGTGGCTCTCCCTGTTGCTCTTTCTGTGCGTTGACCCCTACCATGCGGTGCCAGGACATGAAGGCCACGGCGCTCAAGACTCCCAGAAAGATAAGAATCCCGAAGATGATCTGCCATGCAGTAGTCATGGAGATGCTCCGCCCGAGAGGGGCCACGGTCTCAGGAGGTTCATCAGCACCGGCACCCACAGGGATCGTGGACTCAGCACCCTCAGATTCAGAATCGGATTCCTTGGCCGAAGTCTCTTTCCCACTTTCTTTCTCTTTTTCTGCCGAAGCTTCTTCACTCTCCTCTTTTTTTACCAAACGGTCTTTCTTCAGAGTCTCTCCCACGGAGGCCTCCAGCTTTAATTGGCCCAATTGGGAGATATCCTGCTCGACGGAGGCTAACGATTGAACCCCCTGCCGGAAGGTTCGAATACGCTCCCCAGGGTTATTTGCGGTCTCTTCTTGCTTCTTTAAAATCAGCTCTATCTTCTTTTTGACTTCGCTGACCAGGGCTTCGCCCTCTTCTTCATACGGGGTTCCCTCTAATTGCCTGGCAGTTTCCTTGGCCTCCTCAAGCATCGCAGAGAGCTCTTCTTCTGATTGCACCCAGACATCTTTCATCTCTACAGCTTTGTTAACCGATTCCCCTGGCCCCAGCGGTACCTCACCATGAACATAATATGTCCCCGTCGCCGCGTCGTAATCCAGCTGCAAGCCTCCAAGATCCATAATATCCGTTTTCGGGTTCACCTCCTTGGGTAGGTAGACCTTTACAGGAACAGTCTGGGCCTCCGTCTTGGAAGGATTCTCTACACGGATCTTCAAAACGACGCTGGCCGAGACCTCTATGCCCCCAATGAAAGGAGAACCGAGGGTACTAATAATCAGGACTAGAATAATTGTAAGGATCTTCATGGTTCCACCCGATCCAACAACTCATTCCGACTCACCCCGGTAATTCCCATGTTGCTACAAAGGGGAAGAGGTACTCCTCTTTGGACACCCAGACATCCTCCATTTCTACCATCTTGACCATCGACTGCCACGGTCCCAGCGTCACTCCATTATCCTGCTTCAAACCAGGTCTTGATCACCGCTTTCTTAGGCGGCGCCCTCTCGAGGACCTTCTCCGCGATCTCCTTGTTCAGCTCCAGCATGACCTTCAGCCGTTCCACCTTGTCCTTGATCTCAGTGACATCCGAAGAGGTCTCATCGAGTGACTCGTACATGGTATCCAGGTTGACCCCGTTCTCACTGCTCACTGCCTTCAACAGCTCGCTGATCTCTTTGATGCTGCTATCGAGCGATGAAAGCCCGGTCTCGACGGCACTCTGTGACCCTGTCGCGGCCTCTCGGATAGATTGCAGGGCCGCTTGTAACTGCGCCATCAGCTCAACAACAGGCGACGCTGCCCCCTCCTCGGCCTGCTTTTCAAGCTTTCTCTTCACCTCCTCAATGAGGTCACGGGCAGCACTGGCCGAGGAGGCTGCGGTGCTGGCCTGGCTCTGTGCCTCGGTGACCGCTTCCTCTATGCTCGCCAAATCCGAGAGACTCGAATCGGCTACTGTCAAACCCATGCTGTCCAGGTCGCCCCCCTCCGATTCGGTCACCAAGATTGTATAGTCTCCCAGAGCCAAGGAACCATCGATCAATAGCTCGTACTTGTAGATGCCGGTCGTGCCGATTTCGGTCATCACCCCATCCGTCACCAGCTGGTTGCCATCGGGATCATAGAAGTTCAAGGTCGGACTTAACCCCGACTCGGTCTGGAACTGGATACTGACGGACTCCCCTCGTTTGATCGTGGTGGGCCGATTGAGGATCTTCGCACTTCCCCCCCCGGCCACATCCTCAAGGTCAGTAAGCTGCTCAGGGATATTCGTGGAAGTATCCTCCAAGATGGAGGTGACACTCGATTCGAGAGCATCGAGTTTTCCCAGGATCGAAGTTCCGGTATCCTTCTTGATGTCTTCAGTGTCTTTCTTGATCTCTGCTACGTCTTTCGCGAGGCCGGCCGTGGCCTGGGTGATGCTCTGCTCGATGTTTACCTGGAGATCCGAAATGTCGGATTGGACATCCGATGTGCCCGTATCAATTGTCGTGACTAGAGTGTCGGTGATATCAAAAGAGACCGAGGTGATAGAGAAGAGAGTTCCATAGCTGGCCGTGAGGGTATAGTCAGTCCCTACTTTATCAATGGAGATGCCGGCATAGGCCACTTCTCCACCTACCCCTGGTATGATCAACCTCCCAGACAGA
>JACZXR010000275.1 GCA_022571535.1 Deltaproteobacteria bacterium
CCCATCATAACTAGACCAAATCTGTAGCGTACTATTGACAAAGGACTCGACTCTCAGCTGTTATTGAGTAGCTATGGGTTTTAATGAAGTGATCACCATTGGCCACTCTAACCGCTCAATAGAGGATTTTCTTGCTCTGTTGAAGGAGTTCCAGATTGGGGCTCTTGTCGACATCCGCCGCTTCCCTAGCTCTCGGAAGTTTCCCCATTTCAACCGCGGCAGCCTACAAGAAGAGTTGGCTGGTAACCAGATCGGGTATTCATGGATAGAGTCCCTGGGGGGGCGTCGGCATAGTGCCAGTGGGAATGTCTCTCCCAATCAAGGTCTTAAGAGCATCGACTTTCGTAGCTATGCCGATCACATGTTGACCGAGGAGTTCCACCTGGGCGTCGAGGAGATCCTTGGAATCGCTCGATGCCAGCGGACTGCGGTCATGTGTGCCGAGAAGCTCTTTTGGAGTTGCCACCGTCGCCTCCTGAGCGATTTTCTCTACGCCCAGGGAGTCGTCGTCCAGCACATCCTGGAGCCCGGAAAACTCCAAGAGCACCGATTTACTCTGGACGCCCGGATCGTAGGAAAGAACGTCCTTTATCCACTCCCTCTGATCGCGGCTGCCAGGAAATAAAGCTCTTGAGTCAAAGCATTTCGGCTTTCGGGAATTCCCGAAAGCCGAAATGCTGCCCTTTGCCTGTGATTAATCACATATGTTAGGGTCTTTTGCGCCCTTGGAATTGGGCCAGGGATTTGGGCAAGATAAAGCGGAGAAGGATCAAGCTGTTCTTATAGGTTGGTGATTCAGGAAGGAGGGAGACATGAGAGTTACAAGGATTGGTCTTGTAGGAGTCATTGTAATGGTAGCCGTGCTCATCGCGACAGCCCAACCGGGGGTTGCCTTTACCCAGGGTAAAACCCTGCGCATTATCGTCGGTTCCTCGCCCGGTGGTGGTTTTGACATTCACGCCCGGACGTTGGCCCGGCACATAGTAAAGTATCTGCCTGGATCTCCCAAAGCCATCGTTCAGAACATGCCCGGTGGCGGAGGCGTCCGCGCTGCCAATTACCTTTACAACGTGGCCAAGCCTGATGGTTTGACCATTCTTGCCAGTATCCCTATTCATGTGCAGCAGTTGGTCGGTCGCGAGGAGGTCCGTTACGACTTGAAAAGTTTTCGTTGGATTGGGAACACTACGTCAGAGGTGATGGTGGCGTTAGTTCGCTCTGATACTCCTTACGGGAGTCTAGATACCATTAAGGCTTCCTCTAAGGCCCCGAACTTCGGCTATAACTCGATGGGCGATATATCCTATCAGTTTAGCGCGCTTCTCAACCGCACGCTGGGAACGAAGATTCACTTGATCGCTGGATATCGAGGGACATCCATTGTCAAGCATGCAGTGGAGAGCGGGGAGCTGGACGGTTTCGCCGGCACGAATTTGACGGCTGTTTTCAGCGCTCTCCGCGACTGGCTCCAAAAGAACTACCTGACAATCTTGGTTCAGTCCGGAACGTGGGACCCGAAAACCTCAAGTTACAAGCGACACCCCCTCCTTAAAAATGTTCCTACCATCTGGGAATTGGCCCCTCCCAAGCACAGGCGACTCATCAACCTGGTCCATGCTGGACAAGTGATGGGCAGGCCCTATGTCGCTCCGCCCAAGGTGCCCGAAAGCCGGATCAAGATCCTGCGCGACGCCTTCTGGACTGCAGTGAATAGTAAAAAGTATATGAAAGAGGCCAAGCGAATCTTTAAAATCAGTCTGGATCCTGTCCGAGGCGAGGTGTTGGAAATGTTCGTGAAAAATACGATGACGGTTTCACCCCAGGATGTGGCCTTGCTCAAGAAACTAATCAAGAAGTGAGCAACAATCGATGCCCAATGGTTGGTGGCCGGTCGTTGAGCCAAGCGAAGGGCGTCGTATGATTTGAGTAAAATGGCACGTCAACTTACATTTGCATGTGGCGCCTATGACCGCACGCGTCCATTAATTGACGGGAGAGTCAAACCAGAAGGACTGGAATTGAACTGGATTGTGCTCTCCCCGCACGAAATATGGACCAGAATGTTAAATCACTACGAATTCGACGCCTCCGAGATGTCGCTGGCTTCGTATATAATATCCAGAACCCTCAACAAACCCCTTATTGCGATCCCGGTTTTCCCGGCCCGATCTTTTAGACACTCTTTCGTTTATGTGAATAAAAAAAGCGGCATCATCAAGCCAAAGGATCTTGAAGGAAAACGAGTCGCCCAGGCGGAGTTTCAGCAGACTGCCGCTGTGATGGTTCGTGGGTTTCTCCAGAACGAGTACGGAGTCGACCTGGAAACCATCCGGTGGTTCAATTGGTATCAACCCAGGACCGAGGTAAAGCTCCATAAGTCCTACAAGGTGGAATCATTACCCTCGGCAGGCGCCGCAGAAAAGATGCTTGAAAACGGAGAGATCGATGCTATGATCTGCGCTTCCCACCCTCAATTTGCTTTGAATGGCTCACCAAGCGTGAAGAGATTATTCAGTAACCCAAAGGAAGAGGAGATTGCCTATTATACGAAGACAAAGATATTTCCTATCATGCATACGGTCGTGATCAGAGAAGAACTCTGGAGGGCCGATCCGTGGATTGCCACCAGCCTCACCAAGGCCTTCCAGCAGGCCAAAGAGATTGCCTATGACACCTTGAATTCCAAGTTGCCTTTTAATATCAGCCTGGCATGGTTAGGGGAACCCCTGAGGGAGCAGAAAGAGATTTTAGGTGATGATCCTTGGGCCTACGGCTTTAGTAAAAATAAACACAATGTGGAAACTTTGATGCAATACCTCTTGGAGCAGGGATTGATCTCAAAGGCCCTCAAGGCTGAGGAAGTCTTTGCCCCGAATAGTTTAGCTACCTGAATACAGACTATGAAGGATGATTGAGGCCATTTATGATTGATTTTATGGAGGCCACTTTATGAGACCAAAATTTCGCGGGATCTATATTCCCCTCATCACGACCTTTACCGAAGACGGTGAAGTCGATTATAAAATCGTTGGAGAGCTCACGGAGTTTGAAATCAACGCTGGGGTACACGGTCTCTTTGTCCTGGGATCGACCGGGATGGGTCCTGTGATGACGACGAAGCAGCGGATCGAAACGGCGGAGTTCGTCGTCAAGCAAGTGAAGGGGAGGGTACCCATCATCATGCATGTGGGCACAGCGGATCTGCAGACCACTGTGGAGTTGGCGCGGCATGCTGAGGGACTTGGGGTTGATGCCGTGGCGGTTGTCCCGCCCTTTTATTTCACCGACCATACCCCATGGGAAATCTCAGCTCATTATAAAGCGGTAGCCGGTGCCATCAAAAGCCCGCTTTTCCTCTACGACAATGTGAAATACTCGGGTTTTCGATTTACCCCCGCATCGGTAAAGAAGCTTGCGAATGAAATTCCATCGCTATGCGGTATGAAGGCGAGTTACTATCCTCAGGCTCAGTTGCTCGAATACCTGGACGTCATGCCTGAGGACTTTGCTGTGATGTCAGGGAACACCATCGATTTGCTGCCCGCTGCCCCACACGGATTGAGCGGTGCTATTCCGCCGCCTACGGCGCACGTGCCGGAGCTCATTGTTGCGTTGTGGAACGCCATCGAGGCTAAAAAATACCCTGAGGCAGTTGCCCTACAAAAAAAGGCGGACGACTTTGGCCGGACCATAGCAAGGCTTGGGGCACGATTTGGGCGCAGTGCCCATCGTGAAGCCCTGCGGCTACGTGGATTCAAGGTCAAGCGCTATCCGCGCTGGCCTTCGGAAGACCTCACGGAAGAAGCAATGGAAACCCTGGCCAGTGCTATGAAGGCAACGGGTGTTTAACCGTGGCAGAGACTCTCTTAGCTGAGATCAGGATTTCTTAAGGGTTTTCTCTTCAGAGGCGGGTTTATGTGAAGCGGCAGGTGGCGACAGGTCCCACCCCTTTGTCGAGACATCCATGATGACACCGTTGGGGCCCCGGAACTTCTCCTCAAAGTAGAACTTGTGGCCGGTCCCTTCGGCGGTGCCGAGTTTTTCCGCATCGGTAGTTGCTAACCGGCTATTAGTTTCGTCCAAATTGTCCACCTGAAAGCCCAGGTGATGGAGACCTTCGAAGTTGACTCCACCCTTCATATCCGCTGCCTCATCAGTGGGGAAATTCAGGAAGGCAAAGTTGATGTGCCCATCCGTGAGAAATACTCCACCACCTCGAGGTGAGGTCGGAACCTGCTTGATGAATTTCAGGCCAAATACCTTCTGGTAAAATGCCGCCGTCTTTTCCGGGTCTTTGGTGGCGATAGCGATGTGCCGTAAACGT
>JACZXR010000276.1 GCA_022571535.1 Deltaproteobacteria bacterium
ATAACGGACTCCAGTTTGCGGACGTGGGTGTCCGATAGATTGCGTTGAAAGGGAGTGGGCTCCACGTGCTCGATCGGGAGGGCGGCCATGACCACCCAACGGCCGGCGTACGGTTCCCGGTACACGCCGAGCACCTTTCCACCGTCCTGCTCGACCGTTCGCTGGAGCTCGGTTACCTCCGCAGGGGGCGAGCCCGCCTGGAGCTCAACAGCAGTCAAGCCGGTTGAAGCCCCGGCTGGCTTTCTCCTCCTTCGCCCCTTTCCAGCCACCCGTGCCTTTGTTGTTTTCCTCTCAGTCATCTGTCCTATCCTGACCCTTGTCCCTTATTATTTGGATACCCCGCGGCTTGCCGCAGGCACATTACCAATGGGGGTCCCCCGTGATCGATGTCATTTGATTAAAGAGATATAAAGTTTCAGCTTAGCTGTGTCCTCCGCCCCGCGTCTCAATATGATACGCCAGCGTCTTATAATTGTACGAAACCCACCAGTTGAAGCTCAAGTTTCATCAGTTGTGACCGATTTACCATAAAAAGAGAATTCTTGTTGTTTATCGGGGAGTTTGACCGCCCAGAACCGACGGATTCTTGGATGGCACGAGAGTTGCGCTGTCCCCTTTCAAGTCATTTTAATAGGTTCCAATCATAAGGAGCAGTTATGAAAATAGTAAGCGCATTGGCCCTGATTCCCTTCGTCGTAGTTTTCATCCTGGCCTACAAGTTGACTTCTCAGATAGGTTCGGGATTTATCACAATGAGATCCCTTTGCCGAGCCTGAAATGGCCTTCTGTCCCTCGTAATCCCGGTGCGGTGATCTTTCGCCGCAGAGGGTGTTCACCTCCTCCTCACCCCTGCGGATTTGGCTACCTTCTCCTTTGGAGTGGTGCCTGGCAGCTTGCGCTCAATCTTCTGAGCTTCTTCATAGAATAGACAAACACC
This sequence comes from Deltaproteobacteria bacterium, assembly GCA_022571535.1. Taxonomy (GTDB): domain Bacteria; phylum Desulfobacterota; class Binatia; order UBA9968; family CAXXLF01; genus JACZXR01. The sequence continues at coordinate 938 of JACZXR010000276.1, forward strand.
TCCTCAACCACTCTTGCGCCTCAAGCTCAGGTTCGTTCCCTGATATAATATATATTCCCCCATTAGCCTCTTATTCTTTTTAACTTTTGGTTGCCTGCGGGACTCGCTGCGGAAAAGAGATGTCCGGGGGGTGGGGTGACTGTCCTCCCCCCTCTACGGCCTGTGGCCTTGGATCACACTTTAAATTTGTCAAAGCGCAGGGGAATCATGCTCAGCTCTACCCTTTTTCCCAGCAGGATAAGAGGGGTAAGGACAAAGGATCAGTGGACATCGCACTAGGATGACTTTGGCGGAGCATAAAGCTGGAGGAGGTTTCCATCTGGGTCAAAGAAATAAAGGCCCCGACCCGATGGTCGATTCACCGTAGGAGTGCGGTGAAGTTTCACCCCCCACTCTTCCATCTTGTCGACCGCAAGCTCAAAATCCTCAGGATCGACGACAAAGGCATGATGAGTGGCGCCGTCCTCCTGCAGGGCATCTCTTTTTATGGGGCTTGGGCGCTGAAAGAGGACCACCATTCCATCCCCGGAACGGAGATCCGCTCTATTGAGCTTTGCTCCCATATCATCCCGGTTCAGCTTTGCAATTGTCATTCCCAACACCTCGGTGTAGAACTTGACTGCTCGATCCATATCATTTACGGGAATTCCTATGTGATAGACACCTCTCGTTTTGACCATGGATCCCTCCTTTGATCTGTTTTGTCCCTCACAAAGATTTTACCCCGTACCACAGAACGCTCTGTACGTAAGTGCAGGGATGAATGTTCTGAAGTTCCCGAAGGGTAAGCCCTAAAGCCACGGACGTAAGTCCGTGGTACGGGGTTTACTGCGACTTTCGCCACCTGATGGATAGTCTGGCAGAGGAACTGCTTGTCTCCCTCTTGAGCTCCCCGTAGAATAGCTCTCGTTTCTTAAACGATGCAAGGGGATATTTGAAACTGCAAACGGGAAAATCGGAGATTACCCTCAAGGCCGTTGTGCTCGGGGTCCTTCTTGCCATCGTCTTCGGGGCGGCGAACGCTTATCTCGGCCTTAAGGTCGGGATGACAGTCTCCGCCTCCATCCCGGCAGCCGTTATGTCCATGGCGATACTCCGGGGCCTTTTCCGTTCAGGAACCATTCTCGAGAATAATATCGTCCAGACCATCGCATCCGCAGGGGAGTCGCTGGCTGCGGGTGTCATTTTTGTTGTCCCTGCTCTTATTTTCCTCGGTCTCCCTCCCTCCCAATTTATGATCTTCCTCCTTGCAGTCACTGGAGGCCTTCTGGGTGTCCTCCTCATGGTTCCTATCCGAAGGCACCTCATCGAAGAAGAGCACGATCACTTGCCTTACCCGGAGGGAACGGCCTGCGCCGAAGTCCTCCGTGCAGGAGAAGAGGGGGGAAAGAAGGCCAAAACTGTCTTTTTGGGTCTTCTTGCCGGTGGGGTCTTCAAGTTTTTGATGGCGGGTCTTAAAGTGTGGCCTGAGCGAGCAGGCCTCTTGATCCGTCCTCTCTCGACGTTTCTCTCTTTCGATCTCTCACCGGCCCTAACAGGTGTGGGGTACATACTTGGGATTCGGATCTCTTCTCTGGTCTTTGCAGGGGGTCTCCTCGGCTGGTTTGTCCTGATCCCCCTGATTTCTTATTTTCGTGATATTCCCGTCCTAAGCGCTGACGATGCCCTAGCCCTCTGGTCCAACTATGTCCGTTACATCGGGGCCGGTGCGGTTCTTGGAGGCGGACTTGCAAGCCTCGCGCGAACCCTACCCGCCTTCCGGGGGGCGCTGAGGGTCGCCATGGAAGGCCTTAAAAGACAAGGGGGCAGCATCGAGGATCTACCGATGACCTGGGTGTTTGGGGGAATCGCGGGGCTTTTTCTGCTCCTCTTCCTCGTGCCGACATTTCATCTCAGCTTCCTTGGAGCCCTCCTCGCCATTGTCTTTGCCTTTCTCTTTGTGACCGTGGCCGCCTGGATTGTGGGCGTTATCGGAAGCTCCCAAAGCCCTGTTTCCGCCATGACGATTGCCACCTTGCTCATCGTCTCGCTGATCTTTGTGGCCATCGGCCATACCGGCCAAGCGGGGATGGTTTCCGCCCTGTCGCTCGGAGCGATTGTGTGCATCGCCGCGGCCATCTCCGGTGATACCTCGCAAGATCTCAAAACAGGCTTTCTTGTCGGAGCGCTCCCGCGGGACCAGCAGGTGGCCGAGATCGTCGGCGTACTTGCATCCGCCACGATTGTCGGCTGGGTTCTCTTTCTCTTGGACAAGGCTTACACGCTCGGCTCCGAGGCCCTCTCTGCCCCTCAGGCGACTCTTATGTCTCTTGTGGTCAAGGGTGTCTTTGGCGGAACCATGCCCTGGGTTTTGATCCTTACCGGGGTTTTCCTCGCCGTCTTTCTTGAACTCCTGCGAGTTCCCTCCATCTCAGTTGCGATCGGTCTATACCTTCCCCTTGAACTCACCTCCAGTATCTTCCTGGGAGGCGTGACGGCCCGACTCCTAGGACAAAGGGAGAAAGGAATTCTATACACCTCCGGGCTGATTGCAGGGGATGCCCTCATTGGAATTCTCATTGCCCTCCTGATCGTCTCGGGGGTTCCGCTAAGAAGCGAAAGCCTTTTTGGGGTTCCTGCGGCTTTTCTGGCGTTTGCTTTTCTCCTTGGCATCCTTGGTTGGGGGGTGTTCGAACGCGAGAGAACTTCGTGATAACGGAAAGGACCGCCCGTTAAGTGAGATTCGAAAAAGTCTAGGAAAAGGGGTCGGGAGTCTTAATGTGACCAGTGTGGGAGCTTAGTCTCCCATCAGGTTTCCAAAAGAACCCAGGAACGAGCCCTCGCCTTTGTTTGTGCCTCCCGCGCGAGGCCAAGCAATTCTTTGTGTCTGGCCTGAACCAACCGAGGCAAGAAGCTGTAATGATTCATCGAGAAGATGATGGCAATTCCGCCGCAAGAATGTGCCTTCGCCCAAGAATCCAAGGATAAAGCATTTTAGGGAATGATGTCTCGGAAAAAAGCCGATCTCAGCGAGGGGCTACCAGGATTTCCTCCCTGGGAAAGTGATCCATGATCTGGGCACCATCTTTTGTGACCACCACCATGTTCTCCATCCTGACGCCACCCACCCGGTGTTCACCCTCCCGGCACTCTACCGCAATGGCCATCCCTTCCTCGAAGACCTGGGGGTACTTCAGTGACCACTGACGGTTGATGATGGGCATGTCGTAGTTGCCGCCTGGTCCACCCATGCCAATGCCATGGCCGATCTCGCTGGCCAGGACCTCGACTTCCTCCTTGTAGCCCCAAGTGCTTGCGGGAAGAAAGTGTTTGGCGGCGGCGGCAGTGGTGGCCAGGTCGGTGTCCTTGATACCGGGGCGGA
>JACZXR010000277.1 GCA_022571535.1 Deltaproteobacteria bacterium
GGGATCTTGACGTCGAACTTCATGGCCGATCTACAAATTTAGTTGTCTCTCCCAATAAGTCAAGGAGTCTTAACCCCGATACGACAAAAATAATCAAGCCATATGTGATCCTGAGCTGATGTCGCATGCTTTGCCGACATATTGACCCTGGGTTCGTAAATACACTACTGATGAGTTGCTGATTTATGACACAAAGGGGCTCTTCGCTACGATCCGATGCTCATTAGGGCTGATCACCTTCGCTGATTAATGTCGGATCGGGGTTAACAGGCCGGTCTCTGCGTGAGTTTGAGTCCAACTTCCTTCGTTTCAACGTTTTGTCGGCAACTGGGGGTTGCATTGGTCATTGATCAAGCCCTGGTGGGTTTCACGTTTGCACATGTCCGTGGGGGAGGTTTTTAACACACGGGAGGGGGTTTTTCTACGTCTCGTATAAGGTTTTCCGCCAGCTGATATTCTACAGGCAAGAAAAATAGTGCCCAGGGCTTCGCAGAAGGTCTGGATTATGTCGGGGATTCTGATGCTTTACTGGCCTTCCGCACTTTCCCAGCCGCGATCTCTCTGAGGGCCACAACAATTTCTCGATTGTCTGTCTTGACCAGAGGCCTCGCGCCATTGAGGAGTTGTTGAGCTTTTCTGGCGCCGAGTATAGCCAACTCAAATTAGTTAGGGATCTTCATGAGGCAGTCTTCTACTGTAACTCGTGCCACTGGATTCCTCCTTTGCTTCCCCTAGTCACGCTTCTCCCTTGACCTCTTTCGGATGATCCTATCCACGCCGGAGAATCTGCTCTCCAGGTTATACAGAGTGCGATACGCCAAAGCCTGACTCCATTTAGGCCATTTGTCCACGATCCCATGGATCTCCTTAGATCAAAGTGCTCTACATGTCATGATGGCTCCACCGTGATTATTTGCTTCCTGGTTGAACGCCTCCGCTGCGCGGAGGACCACCTGGTTGCCGACCAAGAAGAAGCCGAGTATGGGAGGACCCTATCTTCTCTAGCTGACCTTTTGCCGAAGCAAGGACTGGTAGCTACTTGGCAATGTATCGAGAACTTTACAATCGGCGTATATGTGGACGGAGTCCTCTGCTACCCGGTGGCCGTGTGTAATTAGTTTTACGATGCTACAGACATTGCGGCTGACATTATCGATGTCAGGTACAGGAAAGCCGTCCCGCAAGAACCTTCCAATGAGCTTTTCCGAACCCAGGCTTACAATCTGCAGGTATTCCGGCTTGTCCTCTTTGAAGAAGTGCTCGGTTCCAGGAGCGCAATTGTCCAATTCACCCTGTAGTTTTGGCGAAATTTTTATACCTATAAACAGTTGCTTATCTATCTCAACCATACCGGAATCTCCTTCATCTCTTCTAGCTAGCGTTGCTGCCTAAACCACAGTGGTACTACCTCTCATCAAACCGCTCAGCCTGCCTGGATACCTCCCTTTAGTGCCGTCTCACGAACGCACCACTTACTGTATTGAGACTAGTCCTGCAGGGACTGGTTTGTCAAATAATCCTGACCTGGACTTGAAGGGTTTCCATAGGTTGGCAGGGTTTGCAGAGCCATTTTTGCTGCGCCATGTCTTTCTACGTCTCCGAGGTTTCGGCCTTTTTGAGGAAAGGAGTCAGCAAGTCAATCGGGACTGGAAATATAATCGTAGAGTTCTTCTCCGAGGCCACCTCCACAAGAGTCTGAAGGAATCGGAGTTGCAGGGCCATGGGCTGTTTCCCGATGACCTCGGCCGCATCCGCCAGCTTCTGCGAGGCCTGAAACTCTCCTTCGGCGTGAATCACCTTGGCCCGTCTCTCCCTCTCCGCCTCCGCCTGCTTGGCCATGAACCGCTGCATCTCCTGAGGCAGATCGATGTGCTTTAACTCCACCAGGACCACCTTGATCCCCCAGGGGTCGGTCTGGGCATCGAGAATCTCTTGAATTCGGCTGTTTATCCTTTCCCTCTCGACCAGAAGCTCATCTAGCTCCGCTTGTCCACAGACGCTCCTCAAGGTCACCTGGGCAAGCTGGGAGGTCGCAAACAGAAAGCTCTCCACCTCCCGGATGGCACGATTGGGGTCCAATACCCTGAAAAGGAGAACCGCATTGACCTTGACGGACACGTTGTCCCGCGTGATGACATCCTGTGGGGGGACGTCCATGGTGACCGTACGCAGGTCCACACGGAGCATACGCTCGATGAGCGGGATCACATAGATGATCCCCGGGCCTCGCGGATCCACCATCCGCCCGAGCCTAAAGATGACTGCCCGTTCGTATTCCTTTAAAATCTTGACTCCGCTGACAAGCAGGATACCGCCGATGATCAGAACCGTAGCAATTATATTCATACCGAACAAACCAGGCATAGCTTCCTCCTGCTGGCGCTCTTTCGCACTCCCTTGCCCCGGTGCCTTGTTCCTAAAATGGAGATAACATTAGATCATCTTCGAACACACGGAGCAAGTTAGAATAGCGACCCGTGGAAACAGCAGAGTTCTCCTACCAACCCCAGAGCTGGTCCCATCCCTGCCGTTCCGTGGTTATCCGTGAGATCTTTCATGGGCGGGTATCGACTGTGGGCTAAGCCCTACGGAGAGAAACTCACGGTGGAACGCTTTGTTGTGTATTCCAAGAGGTATCATTATCATTGAAGAGATGAAACAGGAAGAGTTCTTAAAGAAGGTCGGGGTTTATTCCCGCTATCTCACCCAGTTTCTCAACGAAGAGAACACACCACGGATTCTCGATACGATCCGAGAGTTGAAAGGGATCCGGCAGCAGGCAGATAAGGAAAAGGTTGAGTAGCCCCGATCTCTTGCAGATACCACCTTCTGGGGATTTCTTTGTCCCTCGTTTTCGCTTTCCGTCTCTAGAAGTACAATCTTTCTAGAGACTCACCACCTCCGTCTGCGCTTTTACACAATAAGGCCTTCGAAACTAACTGCAGTGCGCCCTGCTTCATTTGACATATTTACTATTAGCCGGCCATGGCGCCTGTCGGGGAAGGGAGGGTCTGGTGGCTTTGAGAATATGCCCCGATTGCGGAGGGCAGGTAATGGATCAGGCACGGGTTTGTCCGAATTGTGCGAGGCCCAAAAGGACTAGCACTGGTAGCAGCGAAAGGGATGGAACGAAGTGCCCCCATTGCAAGGAAGTGGTAGACCCAATCGTCACCAGTGTCGGCGAACTATCGTGCTCTTTCGGGTGTCGTGACAAATGGACCTGCCCGTCCTGCAACAAGGTTATCGCTGGCCCGACGCCCACCTTGATTTAAGGCAGTCCTCTGTCAATGAAACGGTAAACAGTGCTGCTATATATGGGAGGCATCTCCGTCGACTCACTTGTACTCGGATTTCGCTTCTTGTCAGGATTTTCGGGGTCTAAATTTCACCAAGGACTCACAGTACTTGCGAAGCTTAGCGGGCCCCGGAGTCATTTTTTCAGACCCACAAAGGAGGAGTGAAAAAATGCGTCAAATAGTGGGGCATAGAATGCTCATTGTCACCGCTTTGGCCTCCTTACTTGTTTGGAGCTGTGCCCAGTGTGCGCGTGCAACTGTCCTTCGCAGGTATCACTACAAATACTAGCAGGCGGCTGAGACCTCTGTTGGCGCAGCTTCAAGTCCGCAAGGCTTGACTGACTTTGTTAGTTTGGCAAAACAGCTAGGCCCTGCGGTGGTCAACGTTTCGACGACTCGGGTGAACAGCAGAGCTCGAGTATCTCCGAGTCCTTTTGGGCAAGAGGATCCGCATAGTGAATTCTGGAAGAGGTTTTTCGGTGGCCCTCTCCCGCGGGGTCCCTTCCGCCAGAAGAGTCTGGGATCGGGTTTCATCGTTGACCGTGGCGATCGGTAATCCTTTCGGCCTGGAACATACCGCCACTTCTGGAATCATCGGCGCTAAGGGCAGACATATTGGGGCAGGTCCGTACGACAACTTTATCCAGACCGACGCCTCCATCAATCCGGGAAACTCAGGTGGGCCTTTGATTAATATGCCAGGGGAGGTCGTGAGGATCAACACCACCCTTTCCTGCAGGGTTGGCGGCAACATCGGCATTGGCTTTGCGATCCCGATCAACCTGGTCAAAGAGCTTCTGCCCCAGCTCAAGAAGAAGGGTAAAGTAACGAGGGGCTGGCTAGGTGACCAGGGTGACTCCGGCCATTGCCGAGCCCCTTGGTCTGGACAAGGCCACAGGCGCGCTGGTTGTGGATGTCTCAAAGGACGGACCGGCAGAGCAAGGCGGAATTAAGGTGGGGGATGTCATTATTGAATTTGACGGGAGGGAGGTCAAGGAATCG
>JACZXR010000278.1 GCA_022571535.1 Deltaproteobacteria bacterium
TTTTTGACATTTTGATCTGCATCAAGCGCTCACCGTCAGAGGGGACGTTGCTTCCTAATATTCTTTTCCGTCTCGCCGAATGTGAGCACCCTCTCCCACCGCCCCCGAGCGGTGCGGCCGCGTTGCGCAGCCCGGTAGACCGCCGAGGGACGCACCCCCAGCAGGTCGGCGGCGGCGCTGCCAGTGTACCCGCAGACCTCCAGGGCAAGGTAGGCAAGGCCCTCGCGGGCACGCGCTGCACGACCCCGCCGGCTACCCTGTTGCAGTAAATGGGGTCAGCCTTGCCTTCTTGCTATTTTAGGCAGGGAGTGAGGCTTTTGACATTTTGGTCTGCATCAAACGCTCACCGAGCCGGGTGATACGCAGCTGAAGGTGTTTGTCTTCGTTTGATCGCTCCCGGAGCACAAAAAAGGGGACAGGCTGGGTTAGCTGTCAGCAATCAGCCATCAGGCGTTAGCAACCAGCGATCAGCGGTCTACCTCGTTCGATTTTGGATTTTAGATTGCCGATTTGCGATTTTGGATTGCAAGAGAACCATAATAAGGAAAGACGAAATAAGGGGATAGGGTGTCCTCATCAGCCTCAAGACTGCCAGGAGGATCGTCATTACTATCCCGCCTGAAGTCCTCATCCAGGCGGATGAGGTGGTTAAGTGAGGAACTGCTTGGGGCTTTTAGCTGGACTGTTGAGGCAGGACTAGCACGGTCCTTTTGAAGCGATATTGGCGGAAGTGGACATCGAAGGCGAAAGCACGGTCGAGTCTGTGATGGTCAATCAAGGCAAAGCTGGTACAGTCAACAAAACTAAAATCTTTGTCATCGTATCTCACAAAGATCGCTTTGGCCATGTTTTCAATCGCTTCACCAACACGGAGCACTTTGATCCCGGTCCGGCCAAAGCTCTTTATAAACTCGACAGCCGCCCGGTGACTGACTCTGGTTCGAATGACGGTATATGTCTCGGAGAGGACGAAATTGGACGTTAAAAGCTGAGCCTTTAACAAGAGCAGCTCGGAATAAATCGGTTGTGCAGTGGTATGATAATCGTCATCCTTGTCAGCCAATGCAAGGAATGCACCAGCATCTATGAAGACTTTCAAAGCGTGATCCTCTAGGAGTAAAGGTACTTGTCATGATTTTTGGAAAGATCGTGAAGCCCGCTTTTAAACAGTCCAACGATCCGATAAGCGGGATGAGACCTCACTCCTACCCGACTACCAAGACGACGGCCGGCAGCAGATTTTGCAGACGGTTTGGACCGCTTCTCCTTCTCTATCACGGTCAGCTCAACCCTTTGTCTATTTTTAAGTTGAACTTTTGTGAGCGGTTTAAAAACCCCATCCTGGTAGAGGGCTTTGATGGTTTTTGCCATGGAGAACCCCAGTTAATGGACCACTTTGCTTAAATCAATGGAAGTTTATATGGAGGATTAACTGCTGTCAATATATGATAACAGTTGAAGGCTGGGGGTCAGGCTTTTGACTGTTTGATCTGCATCAAGCGCTCACCGAGCCGGGTGATACGCTGCCGAAAATGTTTGTCTTCGTTTGATCGTTCCCGGAGCTGCCGAACCCCATTGCTTATACTGCTAACATCTCTCCCAAAGTATCGCGCCACTTCGGTCAGGCTCGCACTGTTATGGTCCATCGCCAACGTTGAGTGGATATAGTCTGCTAGCTCAGGAGCTGGAAACGACGGATACAGCCAAGAGTTGGTCTAAAGGCGGTTGAGCCTATCCTCTACTCTACCCTATACTATAAGCTTTAGGCCATATTGTTGAAAGTGTGAGTCAAAACCAAAAGCTTCTCCAATGCCGAGGCGTTCCATGACGGCGAAGCTAGTGGCGTCAGTATAAGAAAATGTTTTGTCAGTATAACTCCGAATGATTTCTCTCGCGCTTTCCTCATCGTGCGGGTTGACCCTTTCAACAGGCCAGATTTGTTCAAGAAGCCACCCTCGTGCAGTATTCGCTCCGAGTCGGGAAAGAAGCAGGGCGTGGCATTCAGCAACTATGAAGTTTGTTAGGAAGGGCGTCAGTCCTCGGCGCGGTAAGGATCGCAGAATCGTAAGCGCTCTGCGATGGTAGCCATCGCTTTTATCTATCAACGCGTAGACTGCACTTGTGTCGACTAGGATTTGCGCCACCGCTTCCGTTCTCCCTGGGCGAGGTAATAGTCGTGGCGCTTGGAGATGTCCTTCTTCCCGGTAGAGCCTTGCCCAATCATAGTCCAAATCGGGTCGTCGGGCCCGAGGGGTTTTGCCTCTGAGACCTTGTGCAGCTTGAGGTATTCTCCTTCGGTCTCAACCACAAGGTAGTCGTCCTTGGTAATCCCCAGCTTCCGCCGCAGATCAATGGGTAAGGTAACTTGTCCCTTTTCAGTAACTTTAACGATCGCCATTAGTATTCCTCTTAGTATGTATTTCTTACTTATAGTATACATTCTGCACTTGGCAGTCAACCTTCCTGTCTATTTGAAGGGAAATACAGATGGGCCATGGCCGATTGTGGCTGCCGTGTGCGGCTTTGATGGAACGGACACGCATGGCCGCTGATCTGGAGCGAGAAATTCTGGGGTAGGGAGAAATGCTGAGGGCTCAATGCTGTTTGCTGAGGGTAAGAGCGAGGCGGAACTAGTCCGCCCGTTTTTTTGCCGCAACCCACTAGAAAGATTAAAACGGCCTTGGGCCTTGTAAGAAATTGGGGCTTTCTGCGTCTATCACAGCAAGACTCGCAGATGGGTTTCGCGGACCGGGCCATCGCTGCCACGGCCTCAAGGCAAAAAGTCGCTTGTCCTCCTTTTGTCGTCTACCAGATTGTCTTCAGCAGAGAGCCTTCCCGAATCTTTACGTCCCGTGTCACGAGCGGAAGACCTTCTGCCCGTGCGGTAGCCGCAATCAGTCGGTCAGCTGGATCCCTTGGGAAGTTCTCCGGAAACTGAGCCGACAGCACGGCCACGGTTGGTGTGAGTTCCTTCACGACCACACTGCTTTTTACAATAAGGAGAGCCAACCAGTTCTCAGGAGTACCGTGCGTTGTGAGCCGGCCAAAGGCGATCATCATACCGATTTCCCACAAGCTGATGGATGCAATCGCGAGCCCTCCGGACGAAACCGCACGGGTGATAGCCGCAGTGGCCGGCCGAGAAATCCGCTTTTGGTCTAAACAGAGCCACAGCAGCACGTGCGTATCGAGTACGATCATCGTCTCGTCGTCTTCCACACGTTGGCCGGGACAACTGGTGCCTCGACGTCGCCGATGATCTCCGCTGTGCCCGCCATGCAGCCGAACACGTCAGCGGGAGGTTCGTCTATAGGAATCAACTTGGCCACCGCTACACCCCTCTTGGTGATGACTACGGGCTCGCGGCGCGCGCGAACCTCATCCATGACCCGCAGACAACGGGATTTGAATTCTCCTGCCGGCATCGTTCTCATAGTACACTCCAAATGTCCATGGCCATAGTATAGTGACTATAAGTAGAGAGGTCAAGACTTACAGGGCATCTCAGGGCCGAGGGCAAGCCGGGACTAGCACTTCAGTTTCGGCGCTAACCATCGAAAACCATTAATAAAATTCTGGATCTGTAAGAAATTGAGGGTTGTCTGCGTTTTCCAGACCAATTCGGCTGCTAGCCGATTGTTTTTGTGGTAACCATCGAAACGCAATAGAAAGGCCAGCGGCAGGTACAAGAATTTGATTTAATGTAAACCCTGTCTCTTGATGCGGGCACAAAGCCGATGGGGTTTCCAAAGGGGAGAAGAAGTAACCTGTCCCTTCTTGGTGACCTTAACGATATCCACGGTAGAGTTATCTGATGGCTTTAACTGCCAAGTTGTAGAAATCTGGATCATTGTTCAGCTTCGAGAGTGTTTTCACTGCGGATAAGAATCCCTCCACTGCACGTTTGTCCTCTCGCGCAACTTTAGCGACCTCATCCATAATGGTAGGCACGTCCAGCCCGGTTTTTTTTGCCAGCTCACTCAATGACGCTTTGCTTTCGAGATACTCTCCAACAGCATAGAGCAAAAGCTCTTTTTTTGCCTGGTTTGCTGCGAGGTTGGTAAGGTATCCCGTCCGGCTAGTCTTTTTCAGCGCACAAAGACGCCTCAACACGTCGTGCTCTTCATCTGTCAATCTCACAGTGATAGTAGTCTTATCCTGCTTTCCCTTTTTCATCCGTCTCTTCCTTTCTTTCGTATCTCCGAAATCATTTTGAGCGCTGTTTCGATCCATTCCGGTCTTATCGTTCCACGTTTGGTTAGCCTGACGAATGCATGGATATTGCCTGAGGAGACG
>JACZXR010000279.1 GCA_022571535.1 Deltaproteobacteria bacterium
AAACTATGTTTACCGATTGGCAAAGGGGAAAGGTATAGGGACAGAACTTCCATTCGGGGAGAAGATCTAACGAGTCCGGATGGTTCACCAACTCCCTTTTGACAACGACCCGGGGTGTAGGTAAATGTAATCGGGCCTAAAGGAAAGAAGCATGGCTAATCAGGGCCGGTCAAAAACAGCATCACGCAAGAATAGTCCAAGGAGGGACCGGAGTCCAGCCAGTGTATTCATTAACGAGAGACGACTCCTTCGGGATTTGAACGCTATCTCGAAGATCGGCATCGGGAGCGGCGGCTCGGTGACGCGCCTGGTCTTTTCCGTTAAGGACCTGAGAAGCAGACAGCTCTTGATGCACCTCTTGGGTCAGGCCGGACTTAAGATCCATATCGATCGGATTGGAAATATCTTTGGACGCCTGGAAGGCCTACATCCAAATGCGCCTGCGGTTTTAGTAGGCTCCCATCTGGATACGGTCATGCACGGAGGAAAATTTGACGGGACGGTCGGGGTCGTTGGTGCGTTGGAGGCGGTGAGGACCTTGAAGGAAGGAAGGGTGCCTCTCGCGTCCCCGGTAGAGGTAGTTTGCTTCGTCGGTGAAGAATCCAGCAGGTTTGGGTTTTCCACCCTGGGAAGCAGCCTGCTTGCCGGTGAGATAACATTTGAGGACCTGACCCATGCCGTGGATCAAGACGGGACAAAGTTAGGGGACATCCTTTCGAACATGGGGATCTATTGGGAAAACCTCGCCTCTCTGAAGAGAGCCCCCTCCACCTTAAAGGCCTATTTGGAGCTCCACATCGAGCAGGGACCGATCCTGGAAGCCAAGAAAAAGAAAATCGGTGTCGTGACCTCCATAGCCGCCCCCACCCGCTTCCGGGTGATTTTTGTCGGTCAGGCAGACCACTCCGGGACAACTCCCATGGAGATGAGAAAGGATGCCCTGGTGGCTGCGGCCCACCTAATCATTGCCATCGAAGAGGTGTGCTTGAAGTTCTCTCACGTAAATAAGGGCAGGGTCGTTGGGACGGTCGGGGCCCTCAAGATCGAGCCTGGGGTAATCAACGCTATTCCGGGAAGGGCCGAGCTGTCGGTTGACGTTAGAAGCATCAAGGCTGAGGCCAAGGATCGTGTCGCAAAACTGGTAAAAAGCAAGGCCAAAGAGATAGCTCGAGTGAGAGGTGTGAAAGTCCAGTTCTTACCCATTCGAAGCGAGAACCCTGTGGCACTGGATAAGGACATTGGTTCGCTGCTCGAAGAGATCTGTGAGGATAAGGGACTCCCGTACGAAATCATGCCCTCGGGGGCTGGTCACGATGCCATGCAATTGGCAAAGATCACTCGGGCAGGTATGATCTTTATACCCAGTAGAAGAGGGATCAGTCACAGCCCTATGGAATGGTCGGACCCGAAGGATATCTGCCTGGGAACCCAGGTTCTTTTGGAAACCATCGTGCGTGTTGCCAATGAAGCGCTCTGATTCAAAAAAGACCCGGCTCCTGAGCGCGCAGCAGATTCGCCAAAACCTTGAGCGGTTTATCAAGGAGATCCGTAAACAGCATGGAATTTCCGAACACCTTGCCTTCATCGGCATCAGGACCAGGGGTTTCTATTTGGCCAAGAGGTTGGCCGAGATGATCAGAAAAATGGAGGGGAAGGAGATCCCGGTGGGGGAGTTGGACATCGCCCTATACCGTGACGATCTGAACACCCTGCTACCGGTCGGAAAGGTTGGCGGCACGCAGGTTCCGTTTAACATCACGGGAAAGACAATTGTCCTTGTGGATGATGTCCTGAATACGGGACGTACCGTCAGAGCAGCAGTGGATCACTTGATGGACCTGGGAAGGCCGAGGGTGATTCATCTGGCCGTACTCATCGACCGTGGAGGCAGGGAGCTGCCGATAGCTGCCAACTTTGTCGGTAAGACGGTAAAATCATCCGCGGGGAACGAGGTCAGGGTGAGGCTTAAGGAGGTGGACGGTAGAGACGAGGTGATTATCAGCCAGTGAGCCTGCGGTGGGGCTGTGCTGAGTTTTCGTTGCTTATTAAGACATTTTCTTTGTAGATTCTGACCGCTTTCGCCTGTTCAATTATTTTCTCCGCGTCCTCCGGCAAAAGCAATCTATCTTCCACCAGGGATCTGGACTCCCGCCTGGTATTCCGGACATAGTGGGCATGGTCCTTGTACCTCTCCTCAACCGAGAGCCTCGGATCGCCGCTTTTTTCCCTTTCCCTTTTTGTCTTGGCGAAGGGGATATACGTACCAAGCAGGCCGCATAGTTCGTCTTCAGCCAGCCCCTTACGCTGGAGGTTCCAGCCGGTGTGTGTGGCCAGCGGAACACGAATGGCGGGCAGGCGAATTCCAGCCACTTCGTTCCCGTCCGCATCTACCTTGGGAACCAGGATTGTGTAGGCGTCGTTTCTTACCTGCCGGGGATGATGATTGATCTTTCCGAGCCTGAGATTTGGGCCATAGTCCAAAAAGAGCTGTCGGTTGACTAGACCAATGTAACGAACTCCAGGAATTTTGGGAAAGTCAATATCCTTTTGGTCTGAGTGTACCAGAGTCCCGTCGGAAACCCGGGGGATTCGACTGGGTGGAGGCAGGGTACCCTCATTGACCCAACGGTCCATGGCCATCATGAGGGCGCGCAGCGCACTGCCGATCGGCAGTGGATTGGTGAGCTGCTGACAGTTACCCATTTTAGGTGTGGAACCGAAGGGGGCGTTGTGCTGTGTGCCCGCTATCGCATATATGCGCACCTTCTTGGGGAGTGGGATATCCTTACCCTTCCCGTCGGTGTGGACCAGGGCGCCTCTCTTTTGCCAGTATTCGGTAGAAGTCTGGGTGTGGATAATAAATGGGTCGGTCTTGGGACGCTTGAGGATCCTGTCCTTTTTTCTTGTTTGAGGGTCTTTCAAGATAGTGTAGGCGAAGGGGAAAAGTTCGGGCTCAAGCTGGTTTGTATGCTGTTGGGATGAGGTGACGGGACGAGCGAATTCATAGTTCAAAAATATTCTTCCTCCTCCGGCGGCATGAGGGGAGATCGCCTCAAAGACCTGTCGATGAGACTCGTCCTCGTTAAACCCATGATAGACGACATCTCTTAGAAATCTTCCGCTTTGCGACCTTCCCCAAGCGTAAGCCCTTTTGATGCCGGTCCTATTGTTGTTTAATGCCAGGGGATTCTGGTACCCATGAGCATCTTTGATCTCGTAGCGTAGGAAAGATATGAGATCCCGAACGGCCGCAAAGCCCAATCCCAAGACTAGGGGGTTCTTGGCTTGATAGATAAACTCGTAAATGGCGCCTGGTTTGTAACCTGAGAGGACGCAGAGATCTGTGGTGCTCGGTCTGATTTCAAGCTTGCCTGCTTTTTTGTTGCAAGTGGCGAACTCCCAGTCGGAGCTTGGCACCTGAATGCGGCGGCCGTAAGACTTCTCCCGCACGGTCAAAGAGGCCCGAGACTTATCCGTGGTCACTGCCTCGTAACTCTGGACCTTCTCGTCTCCGCTTAAGGGCCGGGAGAAAATCTCTTCACTGGTTACAACGATCTCGGTGCGAACAGTGCCGGTGATTTCTTTTCCCCTGTTGCCGGCTACCGGGACTCCCATAACGAGAAAGTTCTTTTCCGGTATCAAATCCCCCTGCCATCCCGACCAGACTATTGTGTAGCCCTGGCGCATCAGGAACCCGTTTCCAGCATGCTCTAAAAGTTGGGGATCGTTGCTGGCCGGGGCGTCGTTGAGAAACATGAGGATACGCTTACTGCCCCGGTTTGGGGGCTCATAGAAGATCTTCCCATTGCCCTGCTTCATGTCGACCGGCTTTAAAATATAAATGTCGGTCCAGTACTCTACTCTGCCGTTATGATTCCTTGGGGCCTTATCCAGGTTGACAATCATCTTGTTAAGACGACTATTCGGATCCACCTCTCCGTATGCCTTCCCGATAAGCCTTTCGTAAGCCCCGGTGACAGGAAATTCGTAGCCGTCGGCCAGGCGTTCACTTGCTGAAATGACAATTTTGGTAATCATTGGCGCACGGTTTTGCCTGCTCGTAGCATGAACGCTTGAATCAAGTTATATCGAGCACGGGGTTTGAAACGCAGGGGCCGATATAATTTGATTGTAAATTCTTCGTGATCTTCGTGTGCTTCGTGGTAGACAAATACTACCACATGTCACAGGAGCTGAAGGTTTAGCAGGCCAGTGAATCCAGCCGCAGTCTCTTATCTGTTTCAGCAAGAGAGAAATATCACCACGAAGAGCACGAAGGACACAAAGTGAAATCAG
>JACZXR010000280.1 GCA_022571535.1 Deltaproteobacteria bacterium
AGAGCACGAAGGACACGAAGTGGAATCAGGTTGAAAAATGCTTCGTGATCTTCGTGTGCTTCGTGGTAGACAAATACTGTCCAAGGGCTGTTGCGTCTTTTATGGCCTTTTGCTAAATCTATGCTCATGCCTCGCGCCCCCCGCTTGGATGCTCCAGTCCTAGGGGACGTTGCTTCCTAATACTCTTTTCCCTCTCTGAGCACCTTCATCGAGGCGCGATTACCGAGGCATCTCAACCAGCTGCCATAAAGCCCTTTCGGAACCAACGTCCCCTAAGACCTCGCGCCGTAAACCCCAAGAGCTTCAGGCTTGGGATATAAGGCGCTTCCGTTGCCTTTAGGCACCGTGTTGGTGGTGTCCCATTGGTATGCATGATATCCTCTACTCCTGCGCTCAGCAGGATCTCGCGAAGCTTCATCACCCTGAGTGTGCTGGGCATGCTCTTTGAAACTCAACATAGGGCGTTCTGCTGGGAAGTCTAGCACGTAAAATGTTGAACGCCGAAGGTTTATCGTTGGGAGTACGTCAATATCTACTATGTGCTTATCATTTGTCTGAGTAATATTATCGGAGGTAAGAAAGTTGATGTCCAATGTTACAGGTGTAGGAAAGGCGCAAATTGAAAAGCGCAATCGCGCACTAGCCTCCTTCAATCAGTGGGAAGCCGAGCATCCTCGTCGCCTACAAAATTCGGAACAGATTTTCGCTTGCCTCGGGACCCTCTACGCCTTATTGCCTGCCGAAGCCCGTCGCAGAATAGAGGATCCAGACCGCAATGGTATCCGAATTATGCACCGTGCACTTCGTCATCTCAAATCATCCCTATGACGGTTCAAGAAACCGCACTGATAGCTATCGTTGCGTTCATGGAGCGCCTCAAGGTTCCGTACACCATCATCGGAGGCATGGCGAATGCGGTGTGGGGAGAACCACGGGCCACGCTCGATATCGATATCAGCGTTTGGGTTCCAGAAGGTGACATCGAAACGCTACTTGGGCCCCTGGCAGATCATTTTATCATCCTTCCGGATGAGCCCTCAGATTTTATCAGGCAGAAACGTGTCTTGCCGGTCGAAACAAAGGCAGGAGTACGCATTGATATTATCTTTGGGATGCTTCCGTTTGAACAAGTGGCGATTGAGCGTGGTGTCGAACACATGGTCGCGGGAAAGCCAATCTGTTTTTGTACGGCAGAGGATCTCATCCTGTACAAAATCATTTCAGACCGTGAACGCGACTTGCGGGACGTTGAGGGAATCATGCGTCTGCGAGGCCCTGACCTGGATCGTGCCTATCTTGACCCTCGTATTCAAGAACTGGCGGATATTCTTGAACGACCAGACATCTGGTCACGTTACCAGGGCTGGCTGCCAGCGTAAGATACATGGCCACCTTGCATGCCGCAGATTGTGCGGTGGCTCACCACAAGAAAGGGGTCTACGTTTCATGTTTTCAATTGTTCATGGAGAATTCGTTTGGAACGCTCCACCATTCGCCTCAGTATGGCACGTCTGTTCTAATGCCTCACTTGTAATACGGGCATTCAGCCATGTTCTCGCAAGGTTGGCAAAAAATTCTGTGAGGCTACCTTGATTTAGACTATACTCGATAGGTTGTAGGTTCTACATGAAATATAAGATCGCACTCCAGAAATCAGACGAGGGTTACAGTGTCTCGGTACCAGGTCTGCCAGGCTGCTGGTCCCAGGGGGCTACCGAGCAGGAGGCGCTTGAAAATATCCGGGACGCAATCCATGAGTATCTCGCGGCACGGGACGAGCTACTGAAGGGTGCTGTCGTTCGCGAGGTCGAAGTCTCCTGCCGAAAATCCCCCCGAATGGGGTCAGGCAAGCCTTGTTGACCTTTTTGGTCGTCTCCCTTCTCTCAATGCATTGCAGAGCTTCTCCACTACGCTTTGTAGTTCCCGCTCTCTCCTCAATCCATCCGCCAGCTGCGATAACCCCCTGCTCAATACCTCATAAGTGTTTTACCCGGTCAATAAGGCAAGCATGAGCACAAGCCTTTTCAATGTACCCGTCTTTCCCTATTATTAGGGAGCATTTTTTTCTTAGAGAGTTTGAAGTTGAATATAATCGATCAATTTTTAGGTAATGAGGCGGGTAACCTTTATCAGTTTATAAAGTATGCCATCAGTGGGGGCATAGCCACGTTAACCCACATAATAGTTTTCCACCTTGTGGCATGGAAAATATTTTTAGCCTTACAGCCTAGTGATTGGTTCGTAAGGTATTTTAACCTGCCTATCAAAGAGTTGGACGATTCCACTCGCTCGACAAATTCTATGATCGGAAACGGTATAGCTTTTATGTTTTCAAATCTGGTCGCTTATCTTATCAATATTTATTGGGTTTTTGTTCCCGGTCGTCATCACTGGATCATAGAGATTAGTCTGTTTTATCTTGTTTCAGGTGTCGCCATAGCGATTGGCACTGCAATGATGGGGTATCTGATCAGGCGCTTCGGCATGCTGACAACTTATGCTTTTGCGGAACCTGTCAATGAAATGAGACACCCACCCTTTGTATATTAGTGAGCAAGATACTCGCTCACTTGATTTCGACCCGTACATAGATCCCTGTCCGACTCCCGTTCGTGCGATATAGGGGAAATATGGAAGCCGTTTTCCGGGCTCAGACCACCTACAGACGAACTCTTTACCCCGCTAGCATTGGTCGACTCCCCAACGACCGTCTCATTGGGCTTATTAATCCAGACCTTTGTGGGCAAAGCCGCAGGCTTCGGCATACCACGGACAAAACGCTCAGGATTGTTCTCAAAGGCCCGCTCCAGCACCAACGCCCGTTTCTCTCTATGTTGTTCAGCTTGCCCAAAGTGAACCTCAAAGGGGGTAAAGAAGCCCAGCCCACTGTGATGATGCTTCTGGTTGTACCAGGGGAAAAACCCCCCACAGAAACCTCGGGCGTCCTGAAAAGAACCAAACCTCTCGGGAAAGTCCGCCCGGTACTTCATGGTCTTGAATTGGCTCTCCGAATACGGATTGTCGTTGGATACGTAAGGGCGACTATGAGTTTTCGTTACACCCAATTCCGCCATCAACAACGCCACTGGCTTGGACTTCATCGAGGGACCCCGATCCGCATGAATCCCCAACTGCCCCGGCTCTATCCCCTGGCGCCTCAAGGTCTCACGGATCAGCCGCTGCGCCAATATCGCCGATTCCCGATAAGCCACCATCCAGCCCACCACGTAGCGGCTGAAGATATCCAGGATCACGTACAAGTAGAAGTAGGTCCACTTGGTGGGTCCCAATAGCTTGGTAATGTCCCACGACCAAACCTCGTTAGGCCGTGTGGCCAGCAATTCAGGAGCCGCATACCGGGGATGACGCAGTTGATTGCGCCGCTCCCGCACTTCCCGGTTCTCATCCAGGATACGGTACATGGTCCGCTCCGAGCATAGATAACGCCCTTCATCGAGTAATGTGGCATAAACCTCTGCTGGCGCCTGATCACAAAACCGCTCCTCGTGCAAAAGGCTAAGAACTTTCTGGCGCTCTTCAACCGACAATGCCCTCGGATGCCGACCCGCTTCTCTAGGCTCTGGTCTCGGACTTTGCCGCCGGTAGTAGCTGCCACGCCCTATATCCAGTGCCCAACAGGTGGGCTTTACCCCGAAGGAGCCCTTTTGCTCGGTGATTACCTCCATCAGTCCTTCTCTTCGTTGTGCTTTAGTTCGATCCCCAGGATCTCGGAGACTTTTTTTTGGAGCTCCACCAATCCCTCTGCCCGCTCGGATCGAGCCCTTAGCCGCCGATTCTCTCGTTCCAATGTAGCCACTTTGGCTGCCAGGGGGTTCTTTTCCTTGGGCAATGGCCCTCTCTTTTTCTGCGATAGCCCTTCGATTTCCCCTCTCTCCCGTTGTTTACGCCACACTGTGAGGTTAGAGGAATACAGCCCCTCCCGTCGTAAAAGGGCTCCAAGCTCACCTGGCCGGGTACAGGTATCGGCTTCCCGCAGGATCCTGTGCTTGTAATCCGCCGTATATCGACGCCGTGTTGGTTTTGCCGCCACTTCTACTTCTGAAGGAGATAACGGCATGATATTCGTCCTGTCCATGATCGACTCCTTACTCGCCCTCTACACTAAACTCAAGGGGGGTAAGTGTCTCATTTATATTGGCAGAGAGGGTCGGCATCATCATTGGGGACGTTGTTGACTAGGTTGAATTACTTTGCCTTGTAGGCGCGACGGTGCCGGGTTTGACGGATGGGAAAGAAGACATAGGGCGATGGACCGAGGGATCAAAGCAGGGGT
>JACZXR010000281.1 GCA_022571535.1 Deltaproteobacteria bacterium
GCCATATACGTGTGTAGATCCTTGCTCATCTCAGGCACTAAGGGCCCCAACCAGTCAGGACAGGTTTGAACAGGGCAGGCGCTTCTAACATATCACTGCACGGCCTTCAACCTGTGTCTGTTTTTGGTAACGTTGGCATCCTGACCCCATCGGCCAGCATGAGATCAGCCTTCAGACGATCCAGGACTAAGAGAGGCATCGATTCGACAGATATTCTTCCCATTGTGTTAAAAATTCATTCTGAAAGTACTGAGGCTGGTCGGTTGGCCTTCCCGACTGGGTAACAAAAGGCTTGATCGAGAGAATCATCTTTTTTGCCTGATCCAGGCCATACCCCTTATAGTGGAGGTAGGCTATCACCACAGAGACCGAACGGGAATTCCCCTCAGCGCAATGAACCAGAACCCGATCCCCCCGGGAAATCTGCTGCTCGATCCACTTAACACACTCCCATATCTTTTCCAGAGAAAATGGCTGAACATCGGGAAATCCGTTGTGGTAAAAATGGATTTTCTCAGGAAGGGCGTAGGAGTGGTCCTCGCAAAGGTTAAGGACCGCAGTAAATTGATCCGCAAATTGGATATCGCTCAGCCCGCCGAAGGCTAACTTTTCCGTAATACAGTACATCCCTTTGGGGCCTTACTCGAGAAAGTTAAATTATATCGACCACGGGGTTTCAAACCCCGTAGTCGACCAAAGGGAAGAGCTACCGCTTCTCCCCTTTGGAAACCCCATCGGTAATGTGCCCGCGGCAAGTCGCGGGGTATCCTAATAATCAATCTTGAGGTTCCTTCAGGACTCCCTGGAAGATCTTTTCGATAAGATCATTGACCTCTTTCTTTTCAGGGCGGCTGAAAGTCACCCCGCTGGTAATCACGGCATCTGGCTCCAGATCCTCCAGGAGCTGTTCTACCTCGACGCGAAACAGGGACATAAAAGAGACTGCCTCCATGGATTCTCTGATCTCTCGCACGTCTCCCTTGACGTAGTAGTTCAAACCGCTATCCGTAACCAGAAGCGTGATCTTCCGGGTTCGCCTGAGATTTTTGGCCGTGGTACTGCTCTTGCCGATCGCCAGATCGATTCTGCTCCGATCCTTGGCAACCACTTCGGTGTAGGACAGCATGGCCGGATGAGACCATCCCTGTTCATCCACCGTAACAATGACAATGGCCTTGCCCGCCCTGGAGCCCACATCTCTCCCGTTGAGTCGGTCAAAGAGCTCTTCGGTCAGCATCTTCCCCAATAGCCGGGACATTCCTCTCCCCCTCCTGAGATCTAAATTCCCCCTTCAGTGAACAGTGAGCAGTAATCAGCAATAAGTTTATGCTTTTCATTTTTCACTTTTCACTGATTTCTAGTTCCTGTCTTTTGCCGAATCCCTGTTCGTTATCGATGTAAAATACTTGCTCCGGCTTCACGACATAGAACTTCACCTTTAGAAAAGCACGGTAAAAGACGCCGCTTCCAGGATCGGTGAAAACCTTCATGACCCCCGGGTACTTGCGTGCATAGACCACCATCGCCTTCCCCTTCTCGATCAGTGAGTCTACCTCGATCACCTTTCCTTCAAGCTGGATTCCCTTAATCTTTTGCCAGTCCTGATAGTCCTCCTGGATGGTCACTGCCACCCTGGCATTCTCCTTCAGATTCTGGCAGTGGCGTGACGCCGGATCGGAAAAAAAATAGAGATCAAGCCCGTCGCTGGCGTAAAAAACGGTTGCCGCCCAAGGCACATCCCCCTGGCATGTGCCCAGCGTCATAGTGTTGTGGCTTTCCATGTAGCTAAGTATCTGCCGTCTAAGATCTTCAGCCATCGGACCGCTCAAGCCGTCAGAGATCGGCTATTGAGTCTCTCGTTCAGTAGGATGAACACTAACCAAACATATTTGAAATTTTCCGTTGAATCTGGGTTTAGGAAATCGGATAAACGATGACTCTCGCAAAGGCGCAAAGGACGCCAAGGAGGAGGATCAAAAAAGTTTTCTTTGCGGTCTTGGCGTCTTGGCGTGAAAAACTTTGTTGAAGTCGTTCTGTTGAACATTTTATCGATAAGAATCTAATTTTCGAGATCGACCGCTTGCCTATCGTGGCAGTTGCCAGCCGTTGGGAAACCTGCGAATGAGTGGGGCCTTGCGCAGCGCCTCCAGATTTGGTGCCCCAACACAGAGCATGGCCACCTTGATCTCATGAATGATCCCCGCCAAAAACTCTACCACCTTCTCTGCCGATTCCAAGGCAGGGACCAGAAGCGGTTGTCCGATCCCCGCAATAGTTGCACCCAGGGCAATGGCCTTGGCCGCATCCAGGCCACTTCGGACCCCTCCCGATGCCACCAGCTCGACGTCCGGCACCGCGGCGTGCACCATCACCAGCGTCTCCTCTGTAGGAATGCCCCAGGTTGCAAAGGCAACGTCGATCGGCTGTCCTTTTTTAGCCGCTCGCTTGGCCTCCACCGCGTACCAGGAGGTCCCCCCCAAACCAGCCACGTCAATGGCCCTAACCCCAGCCCGCTTGAGCCGCAAGGCCACATCTGCAGAGATCCCGCTGCCTACCTCCTTGACCACAACGGGAACCTCCAGCTGGGCACAGACCTCAGCAATCTTCTCGGTGAGCCCCTTGAAATTCCGGTTCCCCTCAGGTTGGACTGCCTCTTGCAGAACATTGAGGTGGAGGATCAGACCGTCCGCCCCGATCATCCGCACCGCCTGACGACACTGCTCGATGCCGTAGCCATAATTGAGCTGGACAGCTCCCAAGTTGCCGAGGAGCAAAATGTCCGGGGCAACATCCCGGACCTGAAAGGACTCGGCCACCTGGGGCTCCTCCAAGGCAACCCTTTGGGACCCGACGCCCATGGCCAAGCCTAGTTGCTGAGCAGCGCTCGCCAGGTTTCGATTGACCTTTCGGGCCAGATCAAACCCGCCGGTCATGGAAGAGATCAGCACAGGGGCCTCAAGCGATCGAGCGAGAAAGGTCGTTCTTAGGTCGATATCCTCAATATCAACTTCGGGGAGGGCATTGTGGAGAAAGGTATAGTTATCCAATCCGGTGGTATAAGGAATGGCAATCGCCTCGCTCTCGACACAGAGCTCAAGGTGCTCTCTCTTTCTGTTCTGCGTTGCTGAGAGAGACTTTTTACCCCTCATGAGCGGCATGGTGTAGCAGAGAGGAGCTCAACGGCGCCTTTTGATGGCCTGGCTGCGCTGCCTTTCAGTGGACAAGGGAACAGGTTTCACCCTCGCAGTTTGCCTGTCTCGGTTAAGACCCGTTGCATTGGATAAGGGACCCTTCGCAGCATCAGGATGACGCTTGAGCTGATCATCGCTCCATCGCTCAAAGAGATTTAGGTCGATACCAAATTGGTCGAGGACACGGCTTACGGTTTGATTGATGACATCGTCGAGGGTCTTGGGCCGATGATAAAAGGCCGGGACCGGAGGAAAGATGACCGCCCCTATCTTCGTCAGGGAAACCATGCTTTCCAGATGCCCCAAATGGAGGGGCGTCTCGCGAGTCAGCAAAACAAGTTTTTTTCTCTCTTTGAGCACCACATCTGCAGACCGGACCAAAAGGTCCCCTCCCACGGAAAGGGCAATCCCTCCCATCGACTTCATCGAGCAGGGAGCAATAACCATACCCTCTGTGCGAAAAGAGCCGCTCGAGATGCTCGCACCCACATTATTGATGTCGTGCACAACGTCGGCCATGGCCTCCACATCCTTTACGGAGTACGTTGTCTCCACCTGGATGGTCATCTTGGCCGCACGTGTCAGGACCAAGTGGGTTTCGATATCCTCCACCTGGGAGAGAAGATCGAGAATGCGGATACCGTAAATAGCCCCGGTGGCACCAGAAATTCCGACGATGAGACGACGCACAGGAATCCCTCCTCCTATCTTCTAATCCCCGATAAACTGCAAAGTAAGCCGATCCCCATCATGGATATGGAGCGACTCTTTGATATGGAACGGGGCAATGACCTCAATCTTATTGTCTGGATAGTGATCCACCTCAGGGACCAAAACAGCAACCTCCAATCCCTCCGTGCCGTCTTGAGGGAGGCCCTCAATCCGGGCCAAGAGACAACGGGAGCGACAGAATGAAGGCTGGGGTGGCGGGATGTCCACTCCTTTTATTGACCTCCGTAAATCGGTCCACAGTGTGACCTCTTTATCGGACGAAAGGCGAAGGTTTAGCGTGCCTGCATAGGGAGTAAAGCCCAACCTCTCCCGAAGGATCTGCTGAACCGATTCCAGGGTCATGAAGGCCGCTCCTTGACCTA
>JACZXR010000282.1 GCA_022571535.1 Deltaproteobacteria bacterium
CCAATAAGGGATCATAAGCGCCAGCACTCTCCTCCGCCAGAATCAGACTTTCCAAGAGGGTGAGCACTCTTTCAGCGAACACCCACCTAAAAGAATTGTCTCTAAGGGGGAAGGCCTATAAAGTCTTGCCTTTGACACGAGCGTTGAAAAACGGTGAGAAACAACCGTTTCGTTATTTTTTCCTTTGCGGTCTCGCCGCAGCTCTCGACTTCCTTGGTTCGACCTTTTGGTATTTTCCTCGTGCGACTCTTTTGGTTTTGCCCTGCTTCGCCCACCTAATAGCGATCTGGCGGAGATAGACAGGCGACTTTCCTTTGGCATCAGCCGCTTTTGCGATATCCCCGATCGTGAAACGGCTAGGAAGCCCTTGCAGCACCGAATCCCAGTTCACCGGAGCGATTCTTCTTGCCCTTCTCCGCGGTCTTTTCGGTCTCCGGGCCGTCCTGTCTGCACCTCTCAGAAGCCCATAAACCTTCTGATGCCTTCTCAGATCGTCCTTCAAAGATGCCAGTTGGGAGGTCCTCTGACCTATCTCCTTTTTAAGCCGGTCGATCTCCCTTCTTACAGACGTGGTCAGATTTTCGGACATAGGGTTCCTCCAAAGATGAGAGTTCTCTCTTCCTAACACCGCGCCTTTTAGAAGACAACGGCTTCTTGGCCCACATAGGACGACGACCGGACAGCTGTCAAACAGTTCCCAATGCCAGCTTCCGCCCTCCCACGACCGTACCCCACGCTTTAAGCTCTGTTGCCCTGTTGCTTTTCGTCCTTCTTCGCTCGGTTTACAAGCCCGATAGGAAGCAGTAAATTCGCATTCAGCTGACGATCAATTTTATCCCTAATCACCGGATTCTCGCCTCAATCTTGAGGCAGTGGAGATAAACCTCTACCCATTAGGTCGAAGTAACCAGCGCGAGCGCATTAATGGCCAATACGTGGATCACAGATATGACGCACTTCCTGGATGCGGAAGGGAGGATCGCGGCGCAACTTCTCTCCCGGCGGCTGATTCACCATCTCGGTTCGATCGTCGCTGCTGTGACGAGCGAGTCTGCCGAAACTTCGCGGGAGTTGGAAATCAAGTGCCGGAGAAAACCCGGCAGAAAGCCATGCCCCGGGACAATCCACGCAGGCTTCGAGCCGGGAACGAGCAACATCATCTGGCATTGCCCCGTTTGTGGAGATCGTGGCTTGATCCAACGCTGGCAAAGTACTCCTTGGGACAAAGGAGCTAGGCCCGAGTTGCCCAAGATCCAGAGGGTAACTTACCGGCGCGGCATGCTCAGTGACCCTGAAGACCTCAGCGGACTGGAGAGCACGGTCTTAGAGGGACCTGCGCTATCGCGTGAGATCATTGTGGCAATTCACGACAACGAGCTTCTCGGGGCTTCGGGTAACTACGGTGACCCGCTAGTGGGTGATCCTTTGCAGTACGATGAGCTAATCATTGAGCACACTGGTGGTACAACCAGGATCGCCCTCTTTAACCGAGCCATCATGCTATTCACCACAGATGACGAGTTTTATAAGCAGGTCCACCGCGTCTGCTGTGCTATTGACAAGGTTGTGGATGCCACCCAAAACCTATGACGCCAACGATCAGTCGGCCGGGCAATACTGTTTTCCAATGGCTTGAATGCCGCTACCTGACCCGCCGGCTCTCTGCTGATCTCCGCTGATCCCCAGTCGTACGAAGACTAAAAAGCCCCTGAACATCAAAGGTCATGTGCATTGGCCGCAGCAGGACTCGAATCTGTGACCTCTTGCATAGTCATACCTTCCAGTCCTACTGAAATTGAATTATCATACCGCCTTAATGTCCGCTGGCTATTGACTCGGCACGACCGGCAACGCCTATCCCCGGACCCAACCGATGGGAAAAGATCGCCGCAAAGGAAACAGTTCCGCATCATGTACTTTCCGTGGCGGACAAACCTCGTCACCCAACTCAGGTACTGGTGGGGGCTCAGGCCGAATTGAAGTTCAATGTAGTGGAGAAAATGAAGCATATTGCCGTCAAAGATCTGGGGGTCCCAACTGGTCGCCACGATCAAATTGTGGAGGTCCCGCCTTTTGATCTTGGGGATTGTCGGAGGGCGACCCCGCTTACGTTTGCTTCCGTCAGATTTTGCTAGCCGGGATACGCCACGCTCAGAGGGAGCATGCCCCAGTACATAACGGATAATCTCCCTGATGTCTGCGGTTGAAAAGTGGTATTTAGAAAGAGCCAGACTCATTGCCGCAGAGGGATCCACGGAAATGCATTTATCGATCTGCTTTGGCCTCATCACAAATCCCTCACGAAGCCTGACCTCACGCTGGGACTATGCCTCGAAATAGCTGCTTCGGCTATTGGCTCCCGTGTTCTCCTTTACCGTTCGCCATGAGGTCGATTGCAGCAAATAACCAGGAAAAGAGCTGGGCAGGTCTCGCCTTCCCTGGGCGAGGAAGGTGGTGGTCTTTTAGAAGCTTAAGACGTTGAACCTTAGCGGGAGAAAGCTCCAGCGACCCAAGACAATAAGAGTGAAAGCTGTCGTAACCCGCTACCTTATAGTGTTGCCAGACCTCCACATCACAGAGATTACGGCTGAGGTCAACGAGAGAATAATAAGAATGCTCTACCGCCTGATATATCTGCAAGAGCTTTTTCTGTGAGGCCCCGGGGGATATTTCATCTAGAACGGTCTTAAGCAATCCGGAGATAATATAAACCTCTCCCACGTTTCCTTCCCCAAGAGAAGTCTGCAAACGTTTCAGCTCTATGGGCGATAATCCGTGTTTTTGAAGATCCTCCAGGGCCTCGCGGGCAAGATTTGCCATTGCCTGTTCGGAGAAAAATCCGTTTTTCCCTGCCATCTTTTACCTCCTAAATTCAGTTGCCAAATATCCCAAGCCCCATCGTCTACCGAAAATAGAATATCAATCACCTGTGAATTTCAGGCTTTCCCGTACCAGCTCGAAGGCTTGCCCTTTCGCTATTATGTTGGCCTGGGCCAAAGGTAGAACTAGGCGGTAAAAAACTCCCTTCAGTGGGGCGTCCCTCCTTTCCATAACGTCCTGATCAGTCAGGATCAGTACAAGCCTGCCGTCAGCCACTATTGACTCTACAACCTCCAGCAGCCCACCATGTTTCCCTGATAAGGTCTCAAGCGAGTAAACGATATCTGCCATTTTCCTGAACCTCCCATGCCGAGGCCAAAAAAGGCCCGAAGAATCTGTAAGCTAGTGTGAGGTATCAGGAACTCAGAAGTATCTTAGGCGGTATTGTATCTTTATGGGATTTTTTTTGGGACGGAAGATACCCTCACGCGAATTATGAAAATCGTCCCAACCGAAACAGGCTGAGTGATCGATTCATGCAAAATATTCTGATAAGAAAAGCCTGAACCCTCCCATAGCTTAAGCGGGGGGGGGGAAGGCCAGTTAGATTAGGCTAACTTTCGAGGGCTTTAGAACGAGTATTAAACCTTCTCCTGAGACAGCAGTAATCAGCCTCCTAACTTTGGCTTTCGGAGCCACCTTAGAGAATCTCCTCAGTAATTGAGCCTTATGGTAGCTTATCTGCTGCATCTCAACGGAAACCTCACCGCCCCATACCTTTTCATAGATGACATCGTATGGAACGCACTTACCCGGGCTCATAGCCAGAACAACCAGAAGCCAAAACTGCTTGGATGTAAGCGTCACAGTTTTCCCGCGATATTCCACCGTACCGGGATGGTTCCTATCCACCATGAGGATGGCCATGCTAGTCGATGGTTGAACCTCTATCACTTGAGACTCATTTTTGTTCTCTCCGATGGCTGTGCTTGAATTTAGCTTTGCAAACCCGGAGATTGCTTCTGCCATCCTCTGAGCTAGGCCACGTTGTTCTACCCAAAGCTGACCCGATTCTTTTGACGATATATAGCTGTTCTGTACCAGCCTGGAGATATACCCTCGGCCAAATCCTCTGATTCTGAGGCTGGACAGTGCCGATCGTCTTAAATTCACACCGGAGGTGAACCTCTCACCAAGAAGGTCCATCATTCTTGTGACATATCCGGACCAGTCGTTTGCCATGCCCAGAGCAGACATGCACTCCGTAAGCAAACTGCATTCTTCTTCGATCTTCTTTATGGCCCCTGAAAAGACGCCGCTGGATTCCTCGATTCCTCCGCTTACGGATGAGGAGAGCCACGGATATAGGATCACGGCTCTCTCTAGACTCCTCCCTCGTCTGTAAATGAGATGTTGGGAGATACTTCTTTGCCTTAACGCTAGCTCGGCAGACATCTATTT
>JACZXR010000283.1 GCA_022571535.1 Deltaproteobacteria bacterium
GGGTCATAAACCAGGCCTAGAATGATCTCTCCCTCTCGTTCGAGGGCGATCGATATACAGAAATGGGGATAGGAATGGGCAAGATTGGTTGTCCCGTCCAGTGGGTCGACGATCCAGCGGTAGTTGCTCTGAGGCCCATTAATGGCCGTTTCTTCTTCGGCGAGGATGGAGTGGTTGGGGAAGCGCTTTTGAAGGATGTTAACGATGCACTTTTCGGATTGGAGGTCGATGTTGGTTACGAGATCGACGGGTGATTTGAATTGGATCTGCTTGACTTGTTGCCAGCCCTCCCGAATCAGGGATCCCGCGGCCACAGCGGCATCCTCGGCTGTAGCGAGAAAATCCTCTATGTCTTTTGCTGAAGTCATCTTGGAGATTAATCAGCCGGAACCTTCGCCAGGACCCAAAGCCTACTCTTCCACCGCAGGGAAGGCTCCCGACCGGCATTGACCAGCCTGGGATTAGCGTATTTGGTTGAAGTCTGGTCATTGTTATGTCGGAAACCGTTGCATATTACAACCCGGTATGGCATATGACCTGAGAATTTTGTTGGATCGGGGTTGATTCTCAACTGTCTAGTTCGATTGCATGCAGTAGGATTAATTTTTATTCTACGAGAGCTAGATTTAATATAAACCCCGCCTCTTGAGGCGGGCATAAAGCCGATGGGGTTTCCCCCGTGGAGTTGCGGTCCATTACTCCACAGGGGGGGAGAAGCGGTAGCTCTCCCCTGTGGTCGAACACGGGGATTCAAATCCCGTGTTCGATATAACTTGATTGCGACCAACTACGATTTTTCGAAAAACGCGAGGTTCGAGTGAGAGGAGCTGTATGGGAGAAGAAAATTTTCGTCCGCGTCTCAGATATGTGGAGGTTTTTCCCCTTCCTGATGAGCAGGGTAGGTCTCAGTTTGGGGTGAGAGACCCACAGCAGATTACCTCTCACATTCTCTGCATATCTCTCGACGTTGCCTATGTGCTCCAGTTTCTGGACGGGACACGTACCATGGAGGAAATCCGGTCAGAATTCCAGCGGCGATTTAACAGGGATTTCCCTGCGGACCTTCTGAGTCAGGTCATACGGAAGTTGGATGAAAGTTACTTTCTCGATAACGATGCATTCCAACTCTATCTGACAGAGCTGGTAGAGTCGTTTCGGCGGGCAGAGGTCCGAGAGGCGTTCCACGCCGGAAATAGCTATTCCGAGGACGCGGTGACCCTCCACAACTCCCTGACTGCCCTTTTTTCGGGGCCCAACGGGCCCGGTCTTCCCAATGGTGCCGTGAGCGAGAGACAGATCCCTGCGATTATCGCCCCCCACATCGACCTCCGGATTGGGGGACATACCTATGCCTGGGCCTACAAGCAACTGGCCGAAGCTCAAAAACCGGATGTTGTGATCGTCTTGGGCACGGGGCACAGCGGGTTGAGGAACCTTTTCTCTCTGACCCGAAAGCGCTTTGCTACGCCGCTGGGGGAACTTCAGATCGACTCAGAGTTCGTGAATCGCCTCACGACACTCTACCCACATGATCTCTTCTCCGACGAGCTGGCCCACCGGACGGAGCATACGATTGAGTTCCAGGTCTTGTTCTTGCAGTTCCTCTTCGGTAGCGGAGTCTCACTGGTCCCTATTCTCTGCTCCTTTGCCTATTCGATGGTGAGGGATGGAAATACCGCGGAGATCATCCGGCGCTTTACAGAAGCACTTCAGATGGCAATTCGCCAGGATGGACGGCGTATCTGTCTGGTTGCCAGCGCTGACCTGGCGCATGTCGGCCCCCGTTACGGCGACAGGGAGGGTTTTGTTGGAGATCGCCTGGAACGAGTAAAGGAGGGCGATCGGGAGATGCTGGCCTATGTGGAGAAGGTCGATGCCGACGGCTTCCTCGATTACATTGCCAGGGAGGGGGATCAGCGCCGAATCTGCGGCTTATCTCCCATCTACACCGTGCTCAAAGTACTCGATGCACGAAGGGGAAAGGTTCTATCCCATAGCCACGGTGATATGGATAATATGGGCTCCGTCTGTAGTTACGCCAGCGTCATATTAGAAGCATAAATCAAGTTATATCGAACACGGGGTTTGAATTCCCGTGTTCGACCAAAGGGGAGAGCTGCCGTTTCTCCCCTTTGGAAACCCCATCGGCTTTGTGCCCGCCTCAAGAGGCGGGGTTTACATTGAATCAAACCGGTCTTGGTCAATGGAGTTTTCTACACTTCCATAAACCTTTTCGGAGAGATGTCACCTGCGCTTTTCTCATTTCCACTGAGGATCAGCCTGGTCGCTAATGCACCGACAGCTGAGCTTGTTGTAACCCCATGCCCGCCAAGGCCCGCAAGCCAGAAAAAACCATGGATTTTGGGGTCCCATCCGATCACGAAGCGACCGTCGGCACAGAGGGTCCTGAGTCCCGCCCAGCTCCTCTTGATCGGTATGCTAGAGATTTCCGGGAGATGACGGCTGACCTTTCCAGCCAATAACTCGATCATGGAATCATCGGTGGGGGGAATGCCCGGAGCCATTTCATCTTGATCGCATGGGCATAATAGAAGCCCGCCCGACTCGGGTCGGAAATAGAGCTCGTGGGAGACGTCCCAAACAAAAGGCCAACGGCTATCTACCCAAGGGAGAGGAGGAGTTAAAAAGAGGTGCCGGCGACTGGGGAGTAGCGGCACTTTCACGGAGCCGGCCATCTCTCCGATCAGCCCTGCCCAGGCTCCGGCAGCATTTATAATAACATCCGCCTTGACTCGCTCATTTCCTATCATGACCCCGGTGACGCGGTTGTCCTCAACATCAATCGCACGGACAGAGCCTCCATAGCGAACCTCGGTGCCCATAGACGTGGCCGACTTGAGATATCCCGAGAGTAGGGCATGAATATCAATCACCCCGTCTGTGGGACACCAGACCGCCCCATCAAAATCAGCGCCTTTCAGGATCTTGACGTATTGCTCTGCCCTCTGCCGCGACCAACACTCCACCTCTATGCCTATCTGCCGGGCTCTCTCCGCATCTCGGGTTAGGCTTTCCCATTCCTTGCCGCTAGCAAGAAGAAGGGAACCGTTTTGCTCAAAGTTCACAAGGAGAGGCCAATCAGAAGGAAGATTGCGTACAAAAGCCGCACCTTCCTGAGCCAGGGAACCGATTGAGGGATCTGGGACAATCTGGCGGATCATGGAGGCGTTGCGCCCCGAGGAATGGACGCCAGCCAGTCTTTCCTGCTCTAGGACTACGATGCCACTCGCCCCGCTACGGGCCAGGTGATAGGCAGTGGCTGCGCCGGCAAACCCAGCGCCAACAATCACGGTGTGGGCAGAGGTCATATCGGAAAATCTGTGTTATGGAAAGATCCTTTTCCCTGTTTCCTCTTCCTCTAGTATGATGGCCTTGG
Source organism: Deltaproteobacteria bacterium (assembly GCA_022571535.1). Lineage (GTDB taxonomy): Bacteria > Desulfobacterota > Binatia > UBA9968 > CAXXLF01 > JACZXR01. Next base: position 3,398 of record JACZXR010000283.1, read on the forward strand.
TTGGGCAGACCTTGGCGGCGAGCAGAATCCTCTGGTCGGTATCCCCTTTGGGATCGATTACGACTGAGATGAACCTCTCATTTAGCTTGAAAACCTTGGGTGCGACCTCAACACACTTACCGTTGCCGTCGCATTTCCTTGTGTCCACGGTAACCTTCATGAGTTTCCCTCCTGATTGAGATTGAATACCTAATCTTATATCCGAATCTTGATCTCTCGGCCATTTCTTTGCCTAGAATTCTGTGTCGAGTGCTAGTTGAGCGTTTATTGCTGATAGCTGGAGGCTGACCTTAAACGCTGATGGCTGATCGCATGTTTCTCACTTCTGGCGCTGCCTTCTGTCCTTCTCCCCACCTAAATCGTATAATACTACGTTTTTGGAGAGGAAATGAAAGTCGGAATTGTTGGATTCCGGGGCTCGGGAAAAACCACTATCTTCAACGCCCTGACTGGTCTCAGCGCCCAGACCGGTGCCCATGCAGAGAGAAGAAAGCCTCACGTGGGAGTTATCAAGGTACCCGACCAACGGGTGGAAACTCTGGGCAGGATGCTCAAGCTGAAAAAAATGAGTCAGGCCGAGATCGTCTTTATGGATTTCGCCCCTGGCAAGGGCGAGAGGGCCCTGGACCCTAATATGCTCGAGCAGATGAAGGAAGCCGATTCCCTGGCTCAGGTCGTTAGGTGTTTTGCCGATCCCTTCTCTGCTGCACCTCCGTCTCCTTTGAAGGAAATCCGGGACTTTGTGGCGGAGCTAATGCTTACAGACTTAGCAGTTATTGAGAACCGACTGGCTCGGTTGAAGAAAGAAAAGGACACAGGACATGAAAGAGGGCTTTTGGAGCGGTCTAAGGCTTTCATAGAAAAGGAAAAGCCGTTACGTC
>JACZXR010000284.1 GCA_022571535.1 Deltaproteobacteria bacterium
GCCCACTACCACCAATCAATGGGCACACGTTATCCGCGTCTACGATACACCGGCCCTCATAAAAGGCGACTGGATATTCAATCCGGGAGGGATGGAATTAGAGAGAATCTCTATGGAAACATGCAGGAAAAGTTAAAGGCTCCTGACTCTTTTCCCCTGCAGAATCGCAAATATCACGAATGATTCCCAACATTAACAAATTATAATGCAGACGGCTGTCCATGCAAAGCACGAAACTGGCTAACGCCTTGCGGTTGAGCGGCTGCGCTTTCGTGCAGCCCGCTCCAACCGCTTGTTAGCCTTACGCGGAGCCAGGACCGCTCTCTTCATCTCGTCGAACGAAAGAGTTTTACCAGTAGCGAATTCACGTCGTGCCCTGGTAATGAGCTTCAGGAACTCCGGATGGGCGCTGAGTACCACGGACTCCCGGTCCACCCCTTTTAACGGAACTATAGCCGCAACAGGTTTATTTCGCTCCGTTAGGACCATGATGTCCCCGTTCAGTTCGCGCGCGTACTCTGCAAGGGTGCGCGATGCGCTTGAGAGCTTGATAGTTTTCATAGTTTTATCTCCCGACCTGCTATCCGCAGGATGTTTTGTTCCTTTTTCCCTACAGCCAGAACCCGTACAACAGCTGGTCCGCCAGGGGTGACCTCATAGAATACCCGGAGCTTGCCCACTCGCAACTCCCAAGGCGCGATTGGATTGGGGCGCAGCGGCTTTCGATTCCGCGTCTAGCAGGATGCTGAAAAACTCCCCGTTTACCCTTCGACAAGCTCAGGGCGAACGAGGCAGATGTTGAAAACATTGCAGATTTTTCGTTCATGTGAGCCCGTCGAAGCATGAAAAATCGTTTTTCCGCAACCTGCTAGAGGATTCCTGATTCGATGCCTGGCCATCGAGATGGATCATCGGCAGAGGATTCAAGGCTACGATTCAACAAGGCTTGGGTCGAAGGGATGAAGCAGGCCGTCGATTTGCACCTCACTGACCTGCTTTTTGGGGGGCCGCGCACGCGGCGGGTAGTGGAGAGGAGGGGCCGGTTGCGTTGCGTCAATGACCATCACACTCACCATCACCGGAGTTCGTTTCCCGTCCGGGTGGCTCTCCCAGCCGGAGGGAATCAGGCCGCCAGGGCCACTCCAATCCGGTATGACCAGAAGATCCTTTTCTGGGCGAAAGCGCGTTCCTATGGCCCACGTCACTTCAGGCTCGTTAAAGACATTGATGTCGTCATCAACGACGACGATCACCCTGAGATTATCGGGCTCGGTCTGAAGCGCCGCAAAGGCGGCCCTCTTGACCTCTGCGTCTCTCAACTTCTTGATGGAAATGTAGCAGTGGGTCCTCGCGTGGGCCGGGACATTAACATTCACCACACCCGGAACCACCTCTTTGACACGCCGATATATGCTACCCATCCGCGGGAGACTGCCAAGGACCAGATGCTCCTGATTGGCCGCAAACACATCGTAGTAAATCGCGTCCTTTCGCATCGTGATCGCTTTGACCTGAATGACCGGCTTCTCCCCCTCGGCGACGTAATAGCCCGGCCACTCTCCAAAGGGACCCTCGAAACGGCTCTCGTCCGGCGAGATGGTGCCCTCGATTACGATCTCCGCCCTGGCGGGCACAAGAAGATCCACGGTCTCCGCCTTGATAAGCTCCACAGGCTCCCCGAGAAGCGCCCCCGCCTCCCCGAACTCCCCTCCCATCCCGAGTAGCCTCGAGACAGCCCCGAGCATAAAGGTCGGATAGTGACCGATGGCGATAGCGACCTCGGTAGGAGACTTCATCTCACTGTTTCGCCGGTAGATGTAACCGCCGTCATGTGTCCCCTGGAAATAGACCCCTAACTGATGATCGTTGTGAACCTGATGACGGTAGATGCCGGCGTTGTGAGATCCTGTCTCCGGATCCTTGCAGATGAGGATACCGCCCGTGATGTATGGGCCGGCATCCAGCTCGTTGTGGTACGGTATCGGAAGGAGAGAGAGCTTGGCCTCCTCATCTTTTAAGACGACCTCTTTGACAGGTCCTTCGGTGACAATTTGCGGAGGCACTGGGTTCCCCTGCCGCTGGCCGTAACTTCTGACCATCTCATTGACGCTGGTATCCAGGGCGAGGGCCAGCCGCTCGTACGAGGCCGTGAGGTTGATCACCAGCGGCAAGGAAGAGCCCTTGACCCTTTTAAAAAAAAGCGCCGGGAACTTTCCCTCTTGGCCCAATTTTTCAGCAATACAGGTTATCCCAAACTTTGCGTCAACCACGTCCGTGATCATCCGGATTTGATCCGGCATAACAGTTGCAATCTGCTTGATAAAACTACGCAAATCTTTGGCCATATCTCAGCGTCCTCCGAATCCAGAATGGCCAATATAGCAAATGAAATCCCAATCGGCTAACGACCACAGACATGCCGCTACAGATTCTTAACAAAGTCGACGATAAGCCGGTTAAGCTCCTGCGGATGCTCCCTGAAGACGTAATGGCCTGCATGATTAAAGACGTGAAGTCGGGTCCGATCCACAACTGAGCCAATGAGCTGGAGTAGGGCTATGCCGAGACTCAAGGGAGCCGAGGGATCATTCAAACCCCAAACAATCAACGTGGGAGCCTTAAGCGGGCGCTCCTTGATCAGCCTCAGGGTTTCGTACTTTTTTTCCTGTACGCTATCAAGGAACTGAGACTCCAGCGAATTCGACATCTTCTTCCTGGCCTCATCGATCTTGGGAAGCAATGCTATTTTGAGCATCGCCTCAGCAAAGTCGTCGGTGATGTGATCGCTGGAATAGGAGTTGGCCTTCGGTTCCCGGCAGACAAACTCCCGGTCCGGAACCGGAGGGGGGTTCTCATCCAGTTTTTTATAGAAATCCTTGGGAGTCGATGGATCATCAGCAGCTACGGTATTACTGTCCAGGATGACAACTGCCTTCACCATTTCAGGATGATCCACAGCTATACGGACTGCCGGGAGAGCTCCCCTCGAGTGGCCGAGCAGAGTGGCTCTATTGATGCCCGCCGCCCGCAGGAACTCGTATACATGCTCGATGGTCGCCCCCATCGTATAGTCGGCATTTCCCTTGGGGTTATCGGTAAAGCCCTGACCGAGCTTGTCTAAGGCAACCACATGGAAGGAGCGGCACAGTTCATCAAAATTAAGACCCCAATGATCTGCGAAATAGTAATTGCCGAAGTGGCCCCCGTGAATCAGCACCAGGGCCTCGCCACTCCCTCCCTCAAAGTACCTCGTCCTGACCCCATCCACGTTCACATACTTTGCATTCTTCATTGCTCAATCCCCCTTCGATTTAATTCATACAAACGCATCAAAAGAGATACCTTCGGACCCATTCAACTTTTTTTCATTTCAAACGCGTGCTTCTTCCAACCCCGATCTGAAATTCTGCCCTCCCGTACCGGACTGCTACGGGCCTCCTGATCTTCCCCCCTTAAACTTATGATATAAGCCGACTCGGACGATTTTCACTCTCGACTTTTTTTCGGATCGGGGCCAACGAAATGGAGACTGGCAGATAGTCTCTGATCCCCGTCACCATCAGATTGGCCAAACGCTCATTGTGAGACTCGATGTGCCCGTAGTGCGTGAGCCGCGGAATCACCACGAGACGAACCTCTTCTGCATATTTTGTAAACCTGCGAAGCGCAAAGACCTCGCGGCTCTCAATCCCCTGCTGCCTTCCATCGATCCAGTGGCCTCTGTCCAGCTCACCGACAAAGCAAAGCAACTTCTTTCCCCTAAGCCTGTTGAGATCGGCTCTAAAATTACAGAACAACTCCTCCTCCGGTAAACCCGACCTTCTCTTGAGCTCTTGAAAAAGCTCGTCATGTCCCATGTGCTCAATATCCTGTAAAAATGGCTTGAACATCGGACGCCGCTTTTCCACCAGACGGAACCAGTTCTCGGCACTTCCCCAGGGCTGATTGGGGCCTACATAACCCGATTCCTCATAACCCTTCGGTGTCCTGCGACTCAGACCAGAGATTGTGGAAAATCTCTTGGCCCGCTCTTCTGAGCTCTTCGACTTATGAAGAAGATCCCATTCTTTGCGCAGGTCGGCCGGCGCTAGGTTGACGGTGATGCGCTTGAGGGGGAAGTCGTGTCCGGAGTTGCGGACGGCGGAGCGTACGCGCTCCTTCGCCTCCTGCACGGCCGTATCCGGGAGCCCGACGATGGCGAACGCGGGGAGCCCCTGGCTGATGTCCACCTCAACCTGAACGACCTCGCCGTCAAGCCCTACGACTGCACAACTGCT
>JACZXR010000285.1 GCA_022571535.1 Deltaproteobacteria bacterium
TCCAAAGGATGTCAGAAAAACTATGAGAAGGACTAGGGTAGGAACTTTGCCAATGCCTAACCAACCCAGAAAACGCGACGGGGCAATTGCTGAATCTATGTTCGGCCCTTCAATGTTGACATTCGGAAGAAGAGTATCGAGGAGCGAGGCAACCCCCAGCCCAAACAACAAACCCACCCCTTCAAAAAGCGCAAGGAGGAACATCACGAGGAGTGCGACACTGAAAGGCAGGTTCTGTTCGGCAGTTAGGAATTCGAGCACGGTTAGGTTTCCTTAAAATTCAGCGGAACCCTTTCTGCCCTGACACCTACGCCGCCTAGACTACTCGTTCCTATTATCCAAGATTCAGTATGTTGTGAAGTAACTATATCAATAATACGTTAATCCTCGGCTTTTGCCTTTGCTTCAGCCAAGCGTTCCTGTATACGATTCTTCCGAGACAAATCTTCCAGTTCTGCAAGCTGGGCGGCGGTTTTCTGGTCCGGCGACCCCGATAAACCCGGAAGGCCGGTACCTTGCTCGAGAATCCGGTCAAAGGAGGCCACGGCTTTCGCAACCTTGTTGGGCACACTGTTCGGTGCACCGACCAAATCAGCAGCTGTCTCGGAATCCTTTAAAGAGCCTTGGGCTTGTTCACGCGATCTAACGCCCTTCTAGTAAAGTCTTGAAGGCATGTCAATAGGGGTAGAGAGTGGTTCTTGGCGGGTACCTACGGACCCCTGAGGAAGGCTAAAATTCACCGAAGGATGCTATTGATCGACGCTTTAATGGAGTCCTAGCCAGATTCACGATTTGGTCAATTCTCTTAGAGCTCGGAGCCGCTCTGGGCTTGGGTTTGCTGAGGGCTAGACCGCTAGGACTCAATTAATGAGCTATTGAATTGCGTCTTGTAGTACTATATTGAAGGAGAAAACAATCCAATCTCGGGATCACTCTACAATTATCGGCCTCTGTCTGTCACGGCCAAATTGCTTGAATCAAATCGCACTCAACCTCCTCCAAAGATCGCAATTCCCACGCTGATCCTCAAGGTTTGAGAAATGTCGTGTTGACTTTTGAGACCGATCCTTGAAATTAATTATCTTTTTTCATATTAATTGTGGCCATACGTCCTGAACCGTCTCATATAAAAAAAGGGGCAATCCGACCTGTTGCCCCTCCTTTTAGTTACTTAGGAACGAGAAAACTACCAGCGATTACGCCCACCGTTTCTATCTCCACGACCTCCCCCATCATTGTCGCGCTTTACCATGGGTTTCGCCTCATTGACCATGAGGGAACGACCCTCCAACTGGGTGCCGTTTAGGCCATCGATAGCCTTTCGCGCCTCACCCCCGGAACCCATCTCGACGAAGCCGAAACCCCGGGACTGGCCGGTAAATTTATCCGCAATCACCTTCGCCGATTCTACGGTTCCGTGCGCCGCGAATATTTCCTGCAGCTGCCCTTCGGTTACCGAATATGGCAAACCGCCAACATACAATTTATTACTCATGTTCTCCTCCTTAATGAGAGAATGTTAGTGTCTTGACCCTGAGAATCTGACTGCTAATGGGAGCAGAACATGGGGGATTTAATAATTGAAACCACGCTCTGGTCGGTTTGTCCTTTAGATATCGTTTCGCAAGGAGAGACTGATTTAGGCCTTCATCTATTGTGTTGTCCTCTTTCAGAAGGCCCTTTACTGAAGTAGGATCTTAACCTTATGTTGTTTCTGTCTCCGTGTCAACCACCTCTTCTTTTTTTCTGGGCGGCTAGCTTTTTGAGTAGACGCTTTCGTTCCTTTAAGCACGAAGACTGCCCGTCCTTAGCAGCTTCCATTCCCGCACTCCGGCAAGCTAAGCAGGACGGACAAATCCATGCGCCGCATTGACAGTGACCACCCGGTTTGTCTTTGAGGCCAGGCTTGCTGTTGAAAGAGGAATGACAACGCGAGCAAACGACCTTCACAAACCCTTCCAGGATTTTTAAATCCTCGGGCGGCGCGATCCGCCGTATGGACTCCCCCGCGACAGCCACACGATATTGAAATATCTGCTTCGTGCTGGGCTTTTCCAATAACTCTCCTTCCGCAGTGAAGCAGGTTTTAATCTCAGTTGTGCCGTCAATCCGTCCTTCGTATCCTACCACGTTGTGCCGAATCAGTGTTCCGTCTTGCAGATTGACTTGCTCTATTCTCTTCGACATGTCGCCCTCGCTAAATTGAAATTAAAAAAGCCCTCGAATCGTTTAAGCTCAGGGGTCCGGCCAGGAAGTCATTGGGGCTAAAAGAAACACAATTTGTCATTCTTAACCTCACTGAGGAAGCCGGAACGTTCATTTCCCATATACTCTCCTTACGCTGCAAGGCTTGACCCGTGACCCTACGTGTTCGTTGCCATGCCGGCCTTAAGGGTGGCAATTCTCTGCGAGTCGCGGAGCTTTCTTAGGGCTGTGGCTTCAATTTGGCGAATTCTTTCCCGGGTGACGCCAAAAACCTTCCCCGTCTCCTCTAGCGTATAATCCGATTTTTCTCTGATCCCAAATCGCATGCGGATTATCTTCTCCTCCCTAGGGCTAAGGGTTGTCAAGATTCGTTGTGTCTCCTCCTGAAGGCTAATATCTATAACCGTTCTCTCAGGGTCCGGAGAATGCTCATCCCTGATGAGGTCCCCGAGACAGCTCTCTGCCTCATCGTAGATGGGCGCTTCGAGAGAAACCGGTTCTCTTACCAGGTTGGAGATTATCTGCACCTGTTGAACGGGGATGGCCATTTGAGCAGCAATCTCCTCCAGAGCAGGCTGCCGGCCAAGCTGGCCGCTGAGGTAAAGTGCGGCTCGGCTAAATTTGTTAGCCATGTCAACCATATGGACCGGGATACGGATGGTGCGGGAGCGATCTGAAAGGGCCCGGGTGATGGCCTGGCGTATCCACCAGGTTGCATAGGTTGAAAATCTAAATCCTAGCCGCCAATTGAACTTCTCCACGGCCCTCATGAGTCCGATGTTACCTTCCTGGATTAGGTCGAGAAAGTGGAGCCCTCGACCCCAATACTTTTTCGCAATGACTACTACCAGACGGAGATTGGCTTCGGCAAAGTGATTCTTCAGAAGTGCAACTCGGGCCTCTTTGTCAAGGATGGTGCCGACTCTCCGCCCAATTTCCTGGGCAGGCATTCCCATTTCTTTCTCGATGGTTCGAATCGCTGCCCTTTTTGCCCTTCCTCGAGTTTGTGGTTCCAGTTCCTTGAGCCTCTCGTAGATCTGTTTATGCCTACCAATAATCTTTTCGATCTGGTCGCGATTAAGTTGCAGAGACTTAATAAGGGTAGCAATTTTTTCCCTCTGCCGGAGGATTTTTACATCAAGCTGCTTTCGACCTCGTTCGCTCATTTGCTTGTCCAGGTTCCTCATCGTACGGTCATAAGACCTGCCTCGATATTCGAGTTTTCTCATTTGGGACCGAAAGCGAGTTTTCAGTATTTTTTCATGTGCCGAGACATCTGCCCATATCTCGTCTGGATCCTTTACCACATCATGCACGTTCACCAACCCCGCAGCAATCTTTTTACCGAGATCGAGCGTCCAGCGGAGAGCAAGAAGAGAAGATAGGGCCTCGGTGGCTATTTGTGCCTCACGCTCCTCGATCTCTTGGGCCAATTTTATTTCTTCTCCACGGCTCAGGAGGGGGATTGATCTTAATCCCTGTAGATAAATAACAACGGGGTTATTCGCCTTACCTAAGGAATCATTCTCAAAGTCAGTGTCCGCCTCTTCCCTATCCGAAACTTCCACAGTCTTGCTTTCTAGGATGAGCAGTTGTTCAGGGTCCCAGTTTTCTTCATTAGGGTGTGCGCGCAAGTCGATATCTGGGGACTCCTCCGCCTGCTCCAGGAAAAGGTTGGGTTCTTTTCGATCACTGGGAGTGTTTTTAATCATCTGTAGTGCCACTTAAGAGACAGCTTTTTTGACGCCAGCCAGAAAGGGCAAAGCTTGCAGAAATGAATTGGACAACCCTACCAAGAGTGGTTGGACCCGCGGATCACTGTGGCAATTCTTTTAAGCAAATTGCCTTTCCTAGCCCTGTTGCCTTCAGGTTTGGGCGTAATAAAACGCTTTGCACCCAATATGTGGTACGTTTGTGCCCGGCGATGGTGTTAGCGTAGATCACAAATGTAACCTTGCTCTATGTGAAATCGTTGTCATAGAAGCCATTTAACTGCATTCCGCGCTCCTGGAACAGAAAACGGCCTGACGACAGAGCTGCCGCCCAGGTTTCCAGCTGTCGGGAGAGGGGG
>JACZXR010000286.1 GCA_022571535.1 Deltaproteobacteria bacterium
GCGGCGGAATGTCGAAGATATCCTCCTCGAAAGGCTGATTCGCTGAGAACTCTCCCCCGACCATCTCTCCAGACCACCCTTCCAAGCATTTAGAGAAACCCTCGACATTCCGGAGTCAATCCACCTTGAGGAAAAACCAGGGCGCGATTATGTCAAGAATTTCCACAAACGAGCAACCCGATCCAGCCAAACTCTTCCAGCGTATGTGCATCGATGGAACCCGCTTCCAGGCGCAGAAGTTTCTCTCCGCCCTTGGGGACTACGAAGGTCTGACAGAGGCGCTGAAACAAGGAGAAGAAATCGCTCCGAGCTATCTGCCCCTTCTCTCAGATACCTTCTCAGCGTTCTTTCAAAACAGGGCCAAGATCAAAACGAGCCCTCCCGAGGACCTGGAACAGCACCGGCAGATTTTGGAAATGGTCCTTGGTCTTCGTGAGTACGAAGAACTCCACACCGTCTCCCGACTGGACTTCTTCGCCTCAGCAGCTGCAACCAGGGCCTTCTCTGACGAACTCATAAAACTCATCAAAAAAAGGAAAGAAGAGCAGCGCAGAGAGGGCGGCGACGAGCAACAACCCCTCGGCATCGACCCCGACACTCTCCGCTGGGCGGCACGGAAATCCCTCAAGAAAGGACTGGAGGAAGCCCAGGAGGCAAAGCAGGCGGTTGAGTCCTTTGGACGAGAGGAAGGAGGACTTAAAAGAATCCCTATCACCGAACAGTTTGCGTTGGCGAATCTTCTTACGAAAAACGCCAAGATTAAAGAGATCATCAGAATGCTCGGCCGGATGAAGCTTGAGGCCCTTTCGGTGAGGAGATCAAAAGTAACTCACAGCACACCCGTACGAAGCGGCGTGGAGACAACTGGCCTGGAGGGAATCGACCGAATCCTACCGGAGGAACTCGCAGACATCGCTCTGGGCAAGAGCGGAGAAGAGCGCTTTCTACGAAAACTCTCCGAAGAGGAGCTCCTAGCCTATAGCTACAAGAAGCCGGTGCAGCAAAGCCACGGGCCGATCCTCGTAGCCGTGGACGGCTCCGGCAGTATGCAAGGCATCCGAGAGGTATGGGCCAAGGCCTTGGCCATAGCGGCCTTCCTCCAGGCCAAAAAGGAAAAAAGAAAGGCCTACGGGATCATCTTTGGGGCGAGCGAAAACGAGGTCTTTGAAATTGACATGAACAAGCTAGTGGACCTGGCAACAGCGTCTTTCCACATGGGGACAAACTTCGAGCCCCCTCTCAAGTGGGCCGAGGAGAAATTCAAAGAGATCCCCAAAGCAGATTTTCTCTTCATCACCGACGGGATCTGCGAACTCTCCCCTGAAGGGAGAAAAACCTTTCTATCCGCTAAGAGCCAAGCAGGAGCCAGATGTTTCAGCGTGCTCATAGGCTCAGAGGCAACGGAGACCGTAAGGCAATTCTCAGACACGGTCTTTTCCCTTCCGACAACGCCCACCGCAAGAGAGGGAGGGCAAATACTGGCCGAAATCTGAGCCGTCAAAGCTGGTAGAAAATGAAATGATAGGAACCCGCTTTTGTGGGCCAGCGACTGAGAACTCAAAACTGCCCCCCGCAACCCTTCGCCGACGCGCTTTCGAGACCCTAAAGAGCACAGCGGATGGGACGGATCGGCCCTTATCCCCGATTTGCAAGAGAGAATATCCGACAATCGGGTCTTATTGTTAACTTAACCTTGATTTGCGGACAGGGCTGCTCACCCCCTAATTCAAACTTCCTCGCCGTTGTTTCCAATCGAAACGCGCAACCCCCTCGGCCCTAAAAAGGAAACAAAAAATAAGTGTGAATTAATCATCCACAAAAGCCGGATACACCCGCCTATCAGTCGGCACGATTTTCTTAATTCGCGTGGGGCTTCAATGTTGATTGAAAAAGTCATCGACTACTACACTGAGCTTGGCAAAAAAACCCCGGGTAACCCCTTTCGCCTCTCCAACAGCGGCAGATGCGCCCGGGCCCTCGCTTACCAGCGCTTCCCGACGGCATTCAAAGCGGAGCCGATGTCGGCACGAGTCCTCATGATCCTGGAAGAAGGCAAGCGGGTGGATAAGTGGCTGAAGGAAGAGTTCAGGAAGCACTGCACCAAAGAATGGGGCCGGGAGGAAAAAGAATTCTACATAGTGGTTGACGGCGTCAAAATCTACGGCCACGCCGATGGGGTACCGACCCTGGAGAGATACGGCCCGACAGTGGCCGAGCTTAAAAGCATGTCTAACTTCGGCTTCAGAAATGCCCTGCAGGGTAAAACAGACTATTCCTACCGCTGCCAGCTCAACTCCTATGTCGTAGGCGGAGGTCTCAATAACGCCCTCTGGGTCTGCTACCGCAAAGAGACGAGCCATCTTCTTGAACTCTTCTGCTCAAAGAAAATCGCAAAGGTCGAAACCCGAATTCTCACCCCATCGGGTGGCTGGCTTCAATTCGCCCCCGAGACCCCTATTGAAGACGAGGAATGGCAGAGGGCAGAAGTTACCCACCCGTTTGATCCCAACCTCCATCAGGAAGTCATAGAGCGGTTCCATCAGGTCATCCGATCTACCCCAACAAAACTGCCAGAGCGGGAGTACGGACCGAGGCTCGTCTGCGAAAAATGCGAGGGTAAGGGTTTTTACCTCACAGAAAAGCGACAAATCAAAAAGGCGTGCACGGCCTGCAATGAAACCGGAAAGGTGCTTGAGCCGAGCCTGGGGTTTCCCTGCAGCCACTGCCGCTTCAAGCGGTATTGCTGGCCGCAGGCGAAGCTTAAGTACGAAGGCAAGAAACCGCTCTGGATCGTGCCACGGGAAGCAGTGAAAGACGTCCCAATAGCCCATATCCATGAAGAACTGAACCTGCAGGAACCACAGGGTCCAATGAAGAACCCAGGTTCAGAAACATCCAATGAAGCAGAAGTCGAACTCTTTTAACCTGGAACTCTTCCGAAAGACCTACAAAGGTCCGACGGTCAGGGTGAAGCTCGTGGTCATGGAGAAAACCGCCCCCTACCTCCCCAGCACCCCATTCACATCAAGTGAGCAGGTCGCCGATTACTTTTCCTCCCTGGAAGAAGAACCGAGAGAAGTCCTTATCGCGATGTACCTCGATAACAAGCACCGAGCTTTAGGAATCGAAGAGGTCTCGAAGGGCACCCTCACCGCCTCCCTCTGCGAGCCCAGAGCGATCCTTCAGGGAGCGATCCTTGCAAACGCGGCCGCGGTCATAGTCGTCCACAACCACGCGAGCGGCCTGCCCGCGCCCAGCCCCGAGGACATCGCTGTGACAAAGAGGTTAAAAGAACTCGCCGACCTTTTTCCCATCCGACTCCTCGACCATGTGATCATCGGAAGAAAGAGCTATTACTCCCTGGCCGATAATGGAGTCATCTAAAATGGAAAAACAGCTCCTCGACGAAATCCGAGAACTCAGCGACGACACCATCTGCAGGCTCACAAACCTACAAACGACAGAAGACATAGACATCCTCAGAACCGCTATCCTCCGGAGAGTGGAGAGGTGGGTCGAAGCCGGAGTCCTGGAGGCCGACGCACCGTGGGAAGACGCATGGAACCTGTTCAAAACATGCCTTGAAATCCATAGGGCCGCAAAGATGTCTCAGGAACATACCCAAAACAACGCGAAATTCCCCCTTGGCCGGATCGTAGCCACGCCCGGCGCACTAAAGGCCCTTGAGGAAGCTAGCCAGGATCCCATGGAGTTTCTCCAAAGGCATCAGTCTGGCGACTGGGGCGAACTGTGTGAGCAGGATAAAAGAGAAAATGTATTCTCCCTCAAGAACGGTTACAGGCTTCTGAGTGCCTACTCGACGAGGACTAACACCAAGATTTGGATCATTACGGAATCGGACCGGTCGGCAACCAGCCTGATCCTGCCCCATGAGTACTAAAGACGAGTTGTCCCTCGCCTACTGCAATCTCCCTTTAAAGATACCCAAGAGGCTCTCGAAACGACCCGCTTAGACAGAACCCCGGCTCCCGGCAAGGCGATAATACGCTTGATGAAAAACTTCGTCTCGTCGTTCGGAAAACGGAAAACGACGACCTCACCCCTCCGAGGATCACGGAAATGGTACGACAGCTCGTCGATAATCAGGTAATCGCCATTGGAGAACGTCGGTTCCATGGAGGCGCCGTGGACGAAAAAGGGCTGCGCGACATAAAGACGGAGCGGTACGACAACAAGGAGCGCGATAATCAGCGCTTTGCCGGTTTCAAAGAAAAAACGGGAGAGGCGACCCACCATACTGCTGGTAT
>JACZXR010000287.1 GCA_022571535.1 Deltaproteobacteria bacterium
CTCTCTTGCTGAAACAGATAAGAGACTGCAGCCGGTTTCACTGGCCTGCTAAACCGTCAGCTCCTGTGACATGTGATAGTATTTGTCTACCACGAAGCACACGAAGATCACGAAGAATTTACAATCAAATTATATCGGCCCCTGGGGTTCAGACCCCGTGGTCGATATAACTTGATAGAGATAAGGGGGATCATAAGCTATGTTGGCCACACGGATTCGGCAGAAAGAGGGGATGTTTTACTTTATTGCGTATAAAGCGGCTGACTTGCTCGACCAGGTGAAGTTCACTAGCCGGTATTATTTCGAGGGTGAGAGGATCGAGGCGGAGGCCCCCGGGGATGATGAAGTAGCGCGGTTCATTACCGGGATCGAGAAAAGCGAGAAGGCGTTTCAACGCCTGCTCAATCGTAGGAAGATAAGTCAGATCGTTAATTTCTATGAAACGGCGGTAGGCCAGCCAGTGATTCCCGGCACGATCCTCCTCTTCACGGATGATCATCTCCGGTTTAGGACAATTGAATCCTTTGACGGTGTGGGACATCTCAGCGAACCACAGGATAAATTTTTGATCATTGACGGCCAGCACCGCTTGGCGGCGCTCTACTTCTTTCGGCAGAGGCATCCCGAGCAAATCAACCAGGTGGAGGTCCCCTGCATGGTCTTTGATGCCAAGAGCGCTGACTTTGCCACCGAGATGTTCGTTATCATCAACTCGACCCATACGCGGATCAATAAATCGCACCTGGTCGATCTCTACGAGAGGGTCTCGTGGGAGAGCCCGGAAAAGAAGTTTGCTGCCAAGATCGCTAATCACCTTTACGAAGAGCCTGATTCGCCCCTGCGCTACAGGATCAACCGTTTGGGGGGTCGCAGCCGCCAGGAGAAGTGGATCCTTCAATCGGAGGTCTTCAACGAGATTTACAAGGTGGTTCAGACCCATCGGAGGTTTTTTGAAAACCGATTTCATATGAGGGCAGATCGGGCCTACGCATTGATCCGTGACTATCTCAAGGCGGTGCGGGAGGTTATGGAGACGGTCTGGGGAGAGAACGATAAGTTTATGTTTACCCGAGACGTGACCCTGAAGGCCTTGACCCGGGTGTTTAACGATCTCCTGCGGGATAGGAGGGTAGTGCAGGCCTGGGATGAGGAGCACTCACCGGAAGCGTTCCTCGAGATCCTGAGGCCGTGGGCGAACCTGGCCAAGGAGTTTCGTGCCGAGGGGTTCTACGAGCGTTTCCCTGCCAAAGGTCAGGTGGAGCGTGTGCGGCGCATCCACATGCGGCTCATGGCGGAATTACAGCGGTCATAAGGGACACCTTTTCTGTCAAACCTCTCTTCATATCCCTTAATCAGTTGTCCAGGTTCATCACAAGTGCTGCACTCGATTAATGGCCTCATCGGAATTCCATTGGGAGGATTAAAACTTGCCAACCAAAAAACCGCGAGTGAAGGTCGTTCTAGAAAAACCATTATTTAACAGAGTGCGTCGCCTCGCCGAGAAGGAAGATGTGTCCCTTTCGCTCAAGATACGTGACTTGGTGAGACAGGCTTTAGAGGCAGAGGAGGATTCTGCGCTGGCGGAGTTTGCTGAAGAGCGGGAAAAGACATTTACTCGGTCTCGCGGTGTAACCCACAGGCAGACCTGGGGTTCCTAGGCCGGGCAAGCTCGGATGCCCTACAGCCTCCTCTATCATCCCGATGTTCGGGACAAGAATACCCGGCTATTAGTCTAAATCTCAGAGGACGAATCGCCCACGCTATTGAAACCCGCCTGACGAGTGAACCGGAGCGTTGCGGAGAGCCGCTTCGGCGCACCCTCAAAGGATATTAGAAACTGCGAGTCGGGGATTACCGAGTGGTTTTCAAGATTGTTAAGAACGAGGTGTGGATTTATGGCATTATCCACCGGCGAGAAGTTTAAGATAGGATCGTGAGGCGGATTGTTGTGTGAGGTTAAATCTCCCCAAAATCTCAATAACTCATGCCGGACGCCCAATGATCTATCGCTTATGCTGCGAACATCTCCGCCAGGAGAGCTAGGACTTTTTGGGCAGTGGCTTCGTCGATTTATCCCAGGCGCTTGATTAGTCGATTCTTGTCCACAGTGCGGATCTGGTCCAGCACGATTTCGCCAGTTTTTCTTTGGAATCGGACAGGGATGCGGGTGGGATAGCTACGCCTCTTGGTGGTCATGGGGGCAACTATGACGGTGGCTATATGGCGGTTCATCTCGTCGGGCGAGATGATGAAGCAGGGGCGGGTTTTCCGGAGTTCGCGCACTTCTGTAGGTCCAGGCGGACGAGGTTGACCTCGAATCGGGAGGCTACCATTCCCATTCGGTCTTATCCCATTGTGTTGGGGTTAAGGAGTCTCGGTCTAGAAGGGCATCGTCCCCTTGCCGTGCCATTCGGTGGAAGGCATCCTCCCAACCGCTTCGCGGCCTGCCGGCAGGTCGGACCACCAGATGGTCCTTTTTCACTTCAAGCTCTACGGTCTGGCCTAAGCGGCACTGCTCTAGGACCGCTTTGGGAATACGGATTCCACGGGAATTACCAATACGAACAATGTTGATTTTCATGCTCAGCAGGCTCCTTTATCGGGATTTCGGTAATTACTATGTAATTACCTCGGAGATGTTTCGGTGCCAAGTACTGGAGTCATGCCATTTATGACCTTCATATATCTCTGTTGGTAATAAATGTTCTAACCTCTCTCAACCACACCCATGAATACCAGCACAACCAAGAACACGATCAGGTGAGGGCAATCAGGTCGATCTCGACAAGGGCCCCCTTGGGAAGCTCGGATATCGCTACAGTGGTGCGCGCAGGCTTGGACTTGCCCAGGAACTCTTCATAGACCTGGTTCATGGCCGAGAAATCGCCCATGGACTTCAAGAAGACATTGGCCTTCACCACCCGATCCAGGGATGATCCCGCAGCCCCTAAGACTCCCTTGAGGTTTTCAAAAACTTGCCGGGTCTGTTCGCCGATTCCTCCATCGATGAGGTTGCCGGATTTTGGCTCCAGTGCTATCTGGCCGGATGTGAATAGAAAGCCGTTGACCTTGATCCCTTGTTCGTAGGGACCGATCGCCTTGGGCGCCGCGTCAGTGCTTACCACTTCTCTGTTCATGCTTGTCCTCCTCTGCTTATTTTCCAAGGATCATTAGATCCTTACCGATAAAATGTTCAACAGAACGACTTCAACTTTCTCCGATCTTGGCGTCCTTTGCCCCGTGGAATACCGACTCGAACAAGATAGAGTTGTTCGCCCGAAGCGCTATTCCACCGGGAGAGTCATTATTTATCCGATTCCCTAAACCCAAATTCAACGGAAAATTCCAAATATGTTTGGTTAGATCCTATAATAGGCCTGTTCCTGTGGGCAAGTACTTGTCCCAGAGGGGTCCTGCAACCTGCAACCGGAGTAGCCCTGCGAGGGCTTGAACGGTCAGATAAAGAGGTCTATACGACTATCGAAGGTATGATGAATATGGACTCTCGAATTGCATTCATCGAAGGAGAGTCTCGTGAGGATTTAGTGGTTAGCCTAACTAAAAAGGTCTGTATCGCCGGTCCCATCCATAGGCCCTGGATCGAGGATGAGCTGAGGGCGGCTGGGTGTGAAGTCTTGCTCGGTCAACCGGTCGATGAGTTTCCCAAGTACCGATACCAAGAGGCGGAGCTGATCGATCTTGTAACCGATTCGGATATCCTGTTGGTTACTTCGCGGGATCGGGTTTCAGGGGCCATCATGGAGGCATGCGGAAATCTCCGCGGTGTGATTAAGGGATCCATCGGTGTTGAGACGATCGACATTAAGGCCGCTACGGACTTGGGGATTTTGGTCTGTAACAGTCCCGCTCCGGAAAATTTCACCGGATTGGCTGAGGCGGTAGTGGGTCTTATGGTAATTTTAATAAAGCGCCTTAAACTCAACGAGCAGGTCCTTCAAGAGGGGGGATGGAGAAAAGAGAACAACGTCGGGGAACTAATCCTTGGAAAAACAATCGGCATTATAGGATTGGGTCGTGTGGGCAAGGAAGTGGCCAAGCGGCTGGAGGCCTGGGGGGTTCGGCTTATTGCTTACGATCCTTATGTCGATCAGAGACAGTTCAAACAATTAGGGGTAGAGAGGGTCTCTCTGGAAGAGATGCTCAGGGAATCCGATGTTGTCTCCATCCACGTGGTTTTGACTTCAGAGACGATCCACATGATAGGACTCAAAGAGATGCTGATGATGA
>JACZXR010000288.1 GCA_022571535.1 Deltaproteobacteria bacterium
TCGGCGAGCGACCGCGCGGCCGCGCAGTGCTCGTCGTAGCGCTCGCGAATCGACGTCGCGCCCGCGACGGCTTCATCGAAGGTGCGAAACGGGACCAACCCCAGACCAACAGGATAGTGGGAGCCGAACCCGGTGTCCTGCACCAGCGCCGGCTTGCCCGATGCCAAATATCGCACCGTCCGGTCGCTGAACCAGCCGCTCCAGGTGTCGACGTAGATCCCCTGGGCCACCGGAATTCCTTCCCGGGTATGACCTCCATAAAAATAGCCAGGTCCCCCTACGTACGCCAAATTACCGGTGGTAGAGGCGTTCACGTCATCAAAGCGGCCCGAGGCATAGAGGATTTTTGACACACACTCACAGACGGTCGAGACAAGGACGTTTCCTACGCGCGGAGCTGCCCCGCATGCAGCCGGGTAGCGGCAGTTGAGGATCGAGCCCTCAGGGACGCTGATCTTTACTGGACGCATCTTGCCATCGCTCCAGAGGACATCCCAGAAGAGAGTGTTGGTGAGCGCCAAGGCAATGTGGGCAGTCGTGCTAGGAAGCGTCGAGTTGTGATCCGTATCGGTCTGGGGACTCGTCCCGGAGAGGTCAAAATGGAGCTCATCCCCCTGCTTGGTCATTTTGCAGACGAGCTGCTGCGCGACAGCCTTCCGATTTTTCCTATCCAATGTGGTTACATACTCTCGCGCTACCCAGGTACCATCTGGAAGGGAACGGAGCTTTGCACGCGCCTTGGTCTCAGAATCCAGAATCATCCTCTCCCCCGCTGACTGCACAAACTCCAACCCAAACTTATTCACCAGGCCCAGGTAGCGCTTGGCGCAAACATTATTTCCGGCAATCATTGCCTTGAGATCCAAACCCACGTATTGAGGGTCCCGACACTGCTCGGTGAGTGTCTTGAAGACATCCTCTCTAAACTCCCCCCGCTCCACCACCTTGAGACCGGGGATGCAGATTCCTTCGTGGAAAATCTCATAGGCACCACCGCGGAGCAACCCTCCCGTGTCCGCCGTGTGGGTGCTGGTTGCCGTCCAGGCAATCAGCACGCCATGATGGAAGATCGGTTTGACGATCATCATGTCATAGGTGTGTGACCCGGCCACATAGGGATCATTGAAGAAAAGCTGGTCTCCATCATAGAACCCCGGTGATTGACTGAACCATTGAACCAGGTTCTTAATAGCGTCTGAGGTGGCGGCGGCAAATCTCAGATGTCCCGAACAGGCAAGCACCATGACCCCTTCAGAATCGTAGAACGAGCTCATGCACTCCCCTCCCTGGGAGACAATCGGGGACGCCGTCACGCGCTGAAGTGTCATCCGGCCTTCCTCGCCGATAGCCCACAGGCGGTGGAGAAACATCTCATAACGAATGGGGTCTATGACTGCTGCTGATTCCGATGTCTTCTCCATGTTCACAAGATCTCCATGAGGAGGTTGAGATAATCATCGATGATCACCCGGGATCCGGGTGGGACCAAGGTCGTGGTAAAGGGAAGCTCAATAACTGCCGGCCCTGCGATTTCATTACCGGCCCCGAGACGAGCGTAGTCATAGACCTGTGTGTCGATAAACTTTCTTACCGATCCGGTAAAAAAGATCTCCCGCCTACCCTTGATGGCCTCAGAGCTGTCCGATTTATTCTTATCATGAGTTTTCAACTGGGGCTTGGCCACAACACCCACAGCATCCACTCGGATGGCGCTGATTTCTATCCCCGCTTTGGTGTACCCAGCTCCCACACCATAGAGCTCTTCGTATTTCCCCTCAAAAATCCCTTGAAGCTTCGCCAACAGTTCCACAGAGAACCGCTCCCACGGCAGAGGAATCTCGACATCGGCTGTTTGGCGGCGATAGCGCATCGAAAAGAATCGTCGAAATACCACCTGTTCGGGCTGAAACCCTTCCTCTGTCATGGCCTCCCTGAGCTCCTCCTCTATCGACCCCAGTCTTTGATTGAGGACCTCAGGTTCCGCAGGTAAAATATATTGACAGCTCATCACGCGAGTGTGGATGACATCTGCTCCAGCAATGCCAAAGGCCGAGAAGACCGGCGAGGTGGAAAAGATATAAATTTTTTTGACACCCAATTCAGCTGAAAATCCTCCCACGTGAACCGAGCCGGCACCGCCGAAGGCGTAAATCACGAACTCCTCCGGCAAATACCCTGTGCGGACCACCTGCTGGCGGATCAGGTCCGACATCTTGCTGTTAATGATGTCATAGATCCCTGCTGCCGCTTCGACGCTACCCATTCCGAGCCGTCTACCAATTTTCTCCTCCATACATCTCAGCGCCTTGTCCTTGTTCAGGGCTTTTCTTCCGCCTAAAAAATAATTCGGATCGATGATCCCAAGGATGAGGTCTGCATCGGTAACAGTGATCTCCTCTCCCCCGCTGTCATAGCAGACCGGCCCCGGACTGGCCCCTGCGCTTGCAGGACCCACCAGGAGTCTGCCCGTAGCCGCATCGACCCGGGCAATGGTTCCCCCGCCGGCTCCGATCGACTTGATATCTATGATGGGTTGAAGTATACGAAAACGCTCAACAATGGGCTCATTGGCGTACCTCCAGTAACCCTCTGTTATGAGCCCCACGTCGAAACTTGTCCCACCCATGTCCGTCGTGATGACGTTCGGATGACCCAGAAGCTTCGCCACAAAGGCGGACGCGATCATCCCCCCCGCTGGACCTGACTGTAGATTGGCAATGGACGTGGCGTGCTCAATGTGTGCCACCCCTCCATTGCCCTGCATGATCAGAAAGGGACCCTCAAGCCCCCCGTCACGGAGCTTGTGCTCGAGATCTGCAAGATAGCGCTTCACTGTAGGCCCGAGAAAACTATTTATAATGGCTGTGTTGGCGCGGGCATATTCCCCTGCCACCTTCGACAGGGCGCTCCCGAAAGACCAGTAGATCTTCCCGGAGGGGTCCGCTTCAAGCGCGAGCCTGCGAACCTCGTCTTCGTGCGCCGAATTGGACCAGGCATGGAGAAAGCTCACCGCAATAGCCTCAACCTTCTCCTCCTGGACAAGTTGTCGGATCGCAGCCATCACATCCTGGCGATTCAGGGGAACAATTATCTCCCCCCGGTAATCAATCCGCTCTCGGACGCCAATGATTCTTTCTCGCGGCACCAAAGGTTCCGGCTTGGTCACCCAGGTCACGTGGCGAATCTGCTCGTCCGAAAGACCGTCGACACGCCCGATGGCACGCATAATCTCCGTTGTATCCTCAAACCCCCTAGTGGTGATAAAACCAACCTTGGCACCGCTCCGGGTAATAAGGGCATTGGTCGCCACCGTGCTGCCGTGTTTGAAAAGGACTGTATGAGAGAGAAGCTGAGCGCGTTCCATTCCTAAGGTCCGAGCCGCTTCCGAAAGGGCATCCATGACTCCCCTGGAGAAGTCGTCCGGAGTAGTAGGCGCCTTGGCATTCCACACCTCACCCGATGGGGACATGATCACGACATCGGTGAATGTCCCTCCGGTATCCACTCCCACGGTGAATCGTAGAGTTTCTGATTCCATATAAATTGTTCCTCTAGTACCAGAATTAGTGATTTTTACTAGCTTTTTATGGCTAAAGAAGTCAAGAGGATGGCGGCTCTATTGCCAAAATTGTGGTACAACGAGTCTAAAGAAATAGATGCTACAAGTCATCAAATTTAATTTCACATATGCTCACGCCCTTCGAAGATGACTGAGAAATAGAAAAACTGTCTCTCTACCCTCTCTGAAAACTACCATGCTTGACTGTGCTCGGGGATGCCGTTATATAGAGTGCCATCTTTGGCAAACCCGCTATTTTAAGGAGGGTGTGATGTACCTAGCCAAGAACGCGGAAGTGAAGGAACAGGTGCTAACGACAGTAGAGGGTAAGCAGCTCAAGGGAGAGGTGAGATTAAAGGCCATGATGGCCGGTAATCAAATGACCCTCTTGGAAATTCAGTATGCTCCAGGTACTGGTACACCAACTCACGTACACCAACATGAGTCGCTGGTCTACGTCATTAAAGGTAAAGTAAACCCCGTACCACGGACTTACGTCCGTGGCTTTAGGGCTTGCCCTTCGGGAACTTCAGAACATTCATCCCTGCACTTACGTACATGGCGTTCTGTGGTACGGGGTAAAGATGACTGTGGAGAATGAGGTATACATCCTCAGCGCGGGCAATGTTTGCAGGCATCCCCAGGGAGTCCCCCATAGTGTGGAAGGATTAGAACAGGC
>JACZXR010000289.1 GCA_022571535.1 Deltaproteobacteria bacterium
TGGGAAACCCCATCGGTTTTGTGCCCGCGGCAAGCCGCGGGGTTACCCAATAATCCATCATTTCAAACTACTCCCATCAACCAGTGACTTGACCTATTGAGATCCCTCGAACCGCGGGAATCGCCCGAATCCCTCCTGTTGCAAACTAAATAACTGCCCCTGATTCCCCTTGTATTCTATGGAGGAACTGAGCGGCTTCCGCCTGTCGAGCTTTATGAGGCCCTTTTAATATCGACTTGCCTGAGATTCTCTTCGAGGTCGGTCAAGATTTGCCGAAGGGCTTCGTTCCAACCCTTAACCAGTGATTCTGGGGAGCTTTCTTGTATGACGACTTCTTTACGATATTTCTTTTGAAAGACAATCTTTGAACGAGCAGAGACGTCCTTTATAAGGAAGAACTGTATTTCCAAGACAGCCTTGGGCGGTCTTTGCCCGCTGTAATCCCCAAAGAGGGCATTGACCACACCCTCCAGGACGTGGGTAGTTTCCAGATGGCTGGCTGTACTCACTACATGCTGAAAGAGACCGGAGCTTGCCAACCATTGACTCACCTCTTCGGTAATCAGAGAGCTGGGCAATATAAAAAATCGGTTATAAAAGTCAGACTCGTAACTCAGATCACCCTTCCGATAGACAAGCCCCTTTTCTCTGTAACGAGGAGAGACATGAAATTTTCGAACCCTAAGAACTGCCCCCTCCCCACGCAGATGAGGATTCCCATGACGGGGGACATCAAGAATGAAGTAGCGCTTCTCCGGGAAGCTTTTCTCTAAGTTGAGGCACCCCGCGATTAGGGGAAGCAGTGCCAATATCCCAGCAGAAAGACAGAAAGAGATCGTTTGTCTCATCGTCTGTTTCCAGGCTCTGACGGAGGGGGAGGCGCTCCAAACAGGACCTGAGACGGATATTGCTTGGCGCTATCGGTCAATTCCTTGAGGTTTGCGGATATCAGTCTAAAATTTTCAATGGTCAGTTCGATGTCTTGTTGCTGACTGGAAATCATATTATCCAGCCGTCGTAAAGTCCGCTTAAACAGGGCAATGGTTTCCGGCAGATCCTCGGAGGCCACTTTGATCATTTCTAGGCCTTTTCTGATCTCTTCGCTCTGCAAAAACGAGTTGAGCTGGTTTGCCAGGTTTTTTATGCTCGCTGAGGCCTGGGGAAGGTCGGTGAAGACTTGATTCAGAGGCCTCTCCGCACCTTCCACAATTCGCCGGGCTGCGACCACTGCCGCTGAGGCATCAGAGAGCAGGGGTCCTATCTTCGTTTGATCCAGAAATAGTCCAATGCGCTGGTTTGATTCTCGGACCTCCGCAAGCAACCGTTCGGCCTGCTCGCTAAGCCTCCCAACGTTTGCATCCTCTACCGCCATTGTTACGGCCTTCAGGGACTTCTCCAAACTCCCGGTAATCCCCTGGATATTGATCTGCTCCAGATTTCTTAAAATCCTATCCACAGAATCACTGAGACGTATGATCGTACTACGAGCTGAGGGGACATAGGGATAGTGGGGTTCCCAGTCAACTTTAAGGGGAGGATTGCGTTCAGGGTCTAGGTAGTCCGCCTCGATATATGCGGTTCCGGTAATCCCCTGGGCCGCCAATCGAACCCGAAGGCCCTCTTCAATCCTCTTTTCTAGTCCCTTTTGAACTTCCAGCTCTATGGGTACCCGGAATACATCCGGAAATACGGAGAACCGGACCAGCACAAGTCGGCTGTCGTTGTCGTATACCCTCCCCACGATATTAATTTCCTTCACATTACCGACCTGAACACCACGAAACTTGATTGGTGAGCCGATGTCCAAGCCCTGCACGGATTCCTTAATGTAGGTCTCCATCAGGAACTTTTCCCGGAACAGCGTCCCGACACCAAAGACGATGATGGATATTACGCCAATGGTTGCCGCGCTGATGACAAATAGGCCAATTTTGAAATAATTCGCTCTCGCGCTCATCGCAAGGGACCCAACGGTTCTAAATTGTTCACCGCCGGCAGATCAGCCTCTCATTGAAAACAACTAACCAACCGCCTGGGATTCCACCTCGCGGTTGAAGAACCGACGCACCCAGGGATTATCACTGCAATCACGCAAATCTTGTGGCCGACCCGTGGCAATGATTCCTTTCACTTCTTTATCCAGCATGATGACCCGATCTGCGATTGCGTAAATGCTCGGAAGCTCATGGGTTACGATAACAAAGGTGATCTTCAGGCTGCGGGCGAGACCGAGGACTAGTTGATCTAGTTCAGCCGAAGTAATAGGGTCCAGTCCTGCTGACAGCTCGTCAAGGAGGAGGATTTGCGGGTCCAGAGCCATGGCCCGGGCAATAGCGGCTCGCTTTTGCATCCCCCCGCTGAGCTCCGACGGCATGTAATTGGGAAATCCCTTCAACCCCACTAGCTTCAATTTCATCAGGGCGATAAGATCCATGGCCTCGGGAGGAAGATCTGTGAACTCCTCCATGGGGAGACGCACGTTCTCTATCAACGTCATGGAGCCAAAAAGGGCCCCTCTCTGATACATCACACCAATCTTTCTGAGGATCCGCAAGCGTTCGTCTCCCTGAGCAGTCGCGATATCATCCCCATCGATGAGGACTCTACCCGATGCGGGCGAGTATAGGCCATTCATGTGCTTCAGGAGAGTGGTCTTCCCGCAACCCGAGCTTCCCAGCATGACAAAGACTTCACCTCGATTGACCTCAAAGGAGACATTATCGATGATAACGTCTCCCTCGTAAGCGGCAGTGAGGTGTTCAACTCGAATAATGGCGTTTTCGCTCACGCCCATACACCCTCAAATCCCCAGATAATAGTAGACCACCGAGAAAATCCCATCCGTGATGATGATAAAGAGAAGACCGGTGACCACGGCACGCGTCGTTGATTCCCCCACGGCACTGGCACCCGTCCCCGTCTGTAGGCCACGCAAACATCCAATCCCGGCTACCAATATACCAAAAACGAAAGATTTAACGAGACCTCCGAGCAGATCGCCAAAAGCCACAGCGGACAGTACCTGATTGATATACGTTATGAGAGGAAAACCCAGGGAGAGCAGGACGACGGCGCCCCCTATAAGTCCAAGAAGGTCGGCGAAAAGTGCCAAGAGGGGAGTCATCAGAACAGCCGAAATCACCCTGGGGACCACCAGGAATTGGACAGGATCAATCCCCATCGTGGTCAAAGCGTCTATCTCCTCGTTCACCTTCATGGTCCCAAGTTCCGCAGCGAAGGCGGACCCGGAACGCCCTGCGAGAATGATAGCGGTCATGAGCGGACCCAGCTCCCTCAGCATGGAGAGCCCGATGAGGTTTGCCACGAAAATCTCAGCCCCAAACTGGCGCATGGGAATAGCCGCCTGGAATGCCATGATCAACCCTATAAGGAAACTAATCAGGGCGATAATGGGAAGTGCGTTGACCCCTGCGGTCTCCGCAATGAGGAATGCATCTTTCCAGCGGACCTGTCGCGGATGAACAAGAGCAAGGACAAGGGCGACGCCGAGCTCCCCCACGAAGGTGATGAGAGCTCGGGCGTCTTCCCAGACCGCGACAGTTGTCTGGCCGATCTCCTCAAGAAAACCTGCCGCCTTTTCTATCTGGGGCCCTTGGAATTCGCTCGGGTCAAATAGATCCAGGAGGTGTTGGAACTCATCCTGAAGCCCGTGGATCTCCAATTCACTCCCTGCCTGCTGTTGGCGGCGGCGAAGCTCCACGAAGAGGCCTATGCCCGACCCGTCACAATAGTCTATCCCGGAACCATCTACGACGACCCGTGTGGCTGAGGCTCGCTTAAGAATCTGTACCGCCTCTCGCCATACTTTACCGGTGGTTTTTGAATCAAGACGCCCCTCGATCGTGAGCGTGAGGAGACCCTCCCCGCTCACATCGGCTCGGAGTGACACAGATTGTTGGCCATTAGGCAAAGAGTCCATCGGCATTGAAGAAGAACAAGGCTACTGCTGTGAAATCTTGGAGATCAAGTTATACCGGCCACGGTGTTCGAAACGCAGGGGCCGATATAATTTGATTGTAAATTCTTCGTGATCTTCGTGTGCTTCGTGGTAGACAAATACTATCACATGTCACAGGAGCTGACGGTTTACCAGGCCAGTGAAACCAGCCGCATTCTCTTATCTGTTTCAGCAAGAAAGAAATATCACCACGAAGAGCATGAAGGACACAAAGTGAAATCAGGTTGCTAGGATACCCC
>JACZXR010000290.1 GCA_022571535.1 Deltaproteobacteria bacterium
AGTTGCCAGATTTATCGGGATTTGTTTGTTCCTTTTTGGTGAAGGAATGTCCTCTATTTATTCTCTTTGTGGATGGCCAGGCGGGGGGAGGTGCAAGCCGGTTGGTGGTCACCACCCTGATGGCTTGCGATGCACATGAGTGGGGTTTAAATCCATCTCACTCTAGCGCCTTGGGGGGGGATAATTGTTGGCGAGAGGGTCTGAGCAGGGTGCCGCATTTATTTTGAGCCGCCGTCGGCCGGCCTTTGGGGGGGGGCATTTGCCCCCCACGTGACCTGTCTGTCTCCTACCTACCTTTTGGGGGGGGGCAAATGCCCCCCCCCATTGGATGCTCTGGGCTAAGGTAGTGATCGTTTACTCCCTTTTGGTTTGGGCAGCGGGTAGGGCGCCAAGGGATTTTATAACAAAGTCAAGTTGGTGTGTGAGTTTTACCCTGTAGACGGTGATATCTTCTCCCGTCGGAGTTCTTTGCTGTTTTCTTGTTTTGATAAATTCGCTCAAGTGTTCTATTTCTTTTTTCAGATTCTTGACGTATTCGCCTACCACGGCCAGGGGGTCTTTAAGCAGAATTCTTGGGAGATTCTTTTCAACGAACTCGCGGTCGTTGTCGCTCGCAGGTGGCCGCTGATTGATAGCTTCGCCATCAGGGTTAGTTCGGGCTTTCCGGGTTTAGCGGGGTTTCCCCAAAACCGAAGCCGTATGCGTATGAGCTTTTGCTTTTCGAGCCTTTTTGCGCTCTCTTTTCTTTTGTCGTTTCTTTTATCCGAGTACCGGGGATTGCTTATCGGACTTTCCTCCCACAGGTCGAATTCTTTTAGGAACTCTATTTGGCTTTTGCGAAGCCTGTATTCTTTGAGGAGTTCCTGGCCTCGTTCATAGTGCTTGGGGCAGACGTGGCAGGGGAGGTAATCGGTCCACACCTCCATCTTTTTCTCTGTTGACGTAAGGGTGCTTTCAAACGCTTCTTTTGCCTCCTCAAGTGTTACCTTCACGGGACACATTGTGTCTTTGTTGGACTTGATGCTTTCCAGATGCGCTTCCCGTGTGATGTGGTGACAGGCCCTACGCCTGAATTGGTTTTCAAGGGTTTCATCTTTTGCCGGGTGAGCTGCCGTGCTGTCACTGGTCGATAGGACCTCTTCGATCCTGGCGATCTCCGGGGAATCTTCGTAGCACTGGTCTGGCGGGACGGCCCCGAGTTTTTCAAGCCAGTCCTGAGACCCTTCGGTATTGGTGCCGGCCTGGGTTGTGTCCTTCTGGCTCTCGGCCTTCCTCTCTTCTTTCTCATCGCTCACTTCGTTTTGTTCTCCATTTTCTTCTCTCTTCTATCAGCGTGCTTTCGAGACGATTCCTCTCCCTGATGGCTTCTTCGATGACCTGCTGTAGGATTTCTTCCTCGTCCATCTGAGTTTCCTTTCTCCGCTCCGTCTTTCTCCTCGACTTCGTTCCCGTTATGGCGGTGGTTTTTAAGAGAGCTCCTTACCGCTTGAGCGTCAAGCTTAAGGGCCTCGCACGTTCCATGGAAGCTCAGGTACCCCATCCTGGTATCGACTCCGGTTGATGAATCTTCGTATATCCACCATCGGGCGTGTCTTCTTTTGACCGGGTCGCGGCTATGCAAATCGTCGATCGCAAGTTGGAGAAAATCGCAAAGTAGCTCTCTTGTCGGGTCATGCGCCTCTTTTCTCTCATCGGCTGATCTGAGCTTTTGCAGAAATTCTTCGGGGATACTCATGGAGCATGTTGTCTCAACTCTCGGTACGTTCCTTCAGAGTCGTATCTCTTCGCCTGCCCAGTCGGAGATGTCCCTGATGTGGGCGGCGCCGATCTGGATACCTCCTTTTAGACCTACCTTTTCCTCTTTGAGCTTTTGAAGTACCAGCCTCAGCTCCCGCGTCACATCCGGGTAGATTCCGTCAATTAAAAGGAAGCCCTCGCACTCAACAAAGAACTCCGGTACAGGGAATCCCTCTACGGCCTCTTTTACCTTCTTCATGTCCTTTTTCTTCACGTTAATGATTCCGCTGTACCGCAACCATGCCATTGGGGGTAGCCTCCGGAGGCGAAGGAGATAATGGGGTTACAGCATTCTTTTACTACGGCCCTGTCCATTTGGGACTGCGGTAATTCACCAAAATTCGCCCTTTATGTGGCGCTTTTTAGCCAGTTTGCCTGTTTTAGGCCCATTTCCTTTAAAAACCTTGATGGGGCGGCTTCCTTCCCGTAGACGGTCTGGGGGGCTATGGCGATGAAGAGGTCCCTGGCCCGGGTGAGCGCCACGTAGGCGAGCCTTCTTTCCTCGGGGATGTTCATCTCTTCGCCGACCTGAAGGGGAAGTTTCCCCTCGACGCAGCCGAGCAGGATGACCGCCCTGTGCTCAAGACCCTTCGCCCTGTGGATGGTTGAGAGGTGGACTTTTTTTTCTCTGGGGGCCTGGCTCAACATGTCCAGTGTCTCGATCCGCGAGATCAGCTCCCCCAGACTCTGAAATCGCCCCAGGATTCTTAAAAGGCCCCTTATCTCTTTCACATCTACGAAAAATCCTCTTCTCTCGACGATCTCCCAAGCGGCCTCTGCCACTTCCAGGGGGGTTTTATCCCTGTGGACCTGGACTTCCCTCAGATCCCGAAGGAGAAGGTCGACCGCTTTGTCTATCTCCGACCTTCTGATCCCCTCCTGGATCGCGCACTCGAGGGGGCTTAACCCGAGCTCTCTTGCAAGTGAGCCTATTTCGGCCGCGTTCTTCCGCCCGATGTAATGCACAAGCAGGGGCTGCTCCCACTCGTCTTTCGGTCTCCAGGCCTTGAGGCATAAGGGCAGGAAGGGTCCCTCTTTCTTGAAAATGCTCGTATTTTTCAGGATGGAGTAGGGGACTTCTCTTTCAATCAGTTCGTTTTCGATCTCCGCCCTGTAGTGGTTGGTTCTGTAAAGCATGATGATCTCTCTGGGTTTGAGGCCCTCCCGGATCAGCTCTCCGGCGATTTCTGCGGCGAGCTCCGCCTCTGCGTTCTCATCCGCCACCTTGACCCACACGGGGTCTACACCCTCTCCCCTCATGGGGATGGAGGGATTCTCGCTCCCGTTTATCCGGATAAGGCGGTTGGCGGAGTTGAGGATCTTCCCGGTCGAGCGGTGGTTTCTGAGCAGATAGAACTTACGGGTGTTCGGATAGATGTTTGCGATCCGGGCGATCTCATCGGGGACGGCGCCTTTGAATGAGAAGATGGCCTGGTTGTAGTCCAGGAAGAAGGTTATGTTGGAGCGCTTTCCGCCGAGGTGCCTGATCAGCTTTATCTGGATGGGATCGAGGTCCTGGGCCTCGTCTACGAGGATGTGCGACCACGCCTTTCTCTCTTCCTTATCCCTCCTTAGCTTTTTTAGCGCCAGGAGAAGGAGATCGTCGTAGTCAAGCCTGTCTCCTTTGAGTCTGTCGTATTCCTTGAGGAGCTTTTTTATCTCATCTTGTTTTCCCACCAAGCCTAGTTTGGCCTGAC
This sequence comes from Deltaproteobacteria bacterium, assembly GCA_022571535.1. Lineage (GTDB taxonomy): Bacteria > Desulfobacterota > Binatia > UBA9968 > CAXXLF01 > JACZXR01. Next base: position 3,495 of record JACZXR010000290.1, read on the forward strand.
TTATGAGTGCTGCCGCCTGGCGCTGCTCCATTTCCAGGCAGGCCCGCTCTGCTGCGATTCTCACGATGGCCGCGTGGTCGTAGTCCGAGACGATCCTGATCGGTTTACCGAGGCTTTTTCTGAGGATTTTGTAGCAGAGGGAGTGGATGGTGGAAATTTCTATGGCGTGGGTGTTTAAATGTTTTCTTATCCGTGCCCGCATCTCATCGGCCGCCTTGCGGGTGTGGGTGATGCAGAGGATTTTTCTGTCCGGATGGTGCCGCAGGATGTGCAGGGCTTTGGCGCCGAGCGTGCGGGTCTTTCCGGATCCCGGCCCGGCCACCACCAGAGCGCTTGACGTTTCCCCAGCCATCCGTAAAGCAAATCGGCTCGCGGCGCCTGAGACTCCTGCGATTCCGGCTCGCCATGGCGGTTCGCTTCGTGCCGGAGATCGGATCCTGACAACCGGTCGGCAAACCGATTGACCTGTGCGCCCTTGCTGCCCACGGGAACTTCGAACAGGCGGCCGGTCGCGTCTCCTTTTATGTCCCGGTTTCGAGTGCCGCCGAAAGGTGGCGCCCGTTCAGGTGGTTCGTCTGCGCCTCATGACGCCGATTCCGGCACGACCGAGGCTGACGATGACCACGAGCGAGATGGCCGCGATGAGTGCGAACTTCGAAATACCCTTCATGCCGATTCCGTCGTTGGTTTCGATTACCGATTACC
>JACZXR010000291.1 GCA_022571535.1 Deltaproteobacteria bacterium
TGAGATGTAAGTTATGAGATCTACTATCAGCACAGAAACACGAACAGGAAAAACCGTTTATCCTTTTGAATTAATTCGTGCAAATGTTGATGATTGCCTACAACTAGCTAAAAAAGAAGAAACAGAAGAAGGTATACAGCATTTCATTACACTTGCAGAACATGGAATTAGAATGCTTGAACTCTTTATGCGGAGTTATAAAAAAATTGATTTCAGATTTAGTGAAGCAGGGCATATTTATGAGAAAGGTGTTTTGGTTTATCTTACTGAATGTAAAACTAGATTATATGCTCGAGATGGTGAGATTGAGGAACTAAAACCATTCAATATCTATCTTGGAAGAGATGTTTTGAAATTCTATCTTAATGGAACTAATGAAGATCTTCGACAACAACAAATTGAGGAACCAAATTTTTGACTCCTATGGAAGAATTCTATTTGAAGATGGGATTCTTAGACTGCCTTCAGATGTATGCACAAGCTGCACCAAAGCCTGATCAAGCTATCATGAAACGGATGTATGTCCAAGAGAAGATGATTCCAGATGTTTTGCCAAATGTTCCCAAAGAGGAAATACTTAGACGAATTGATGAGATTGTAGCTAAAAAATTCACAGAGGAAATGGTCCTAAAATACATCAAGCCAAAGGTAGAGATGGAAAAGCCCTTGATGCTGTCCGCGACCTCAGGTGTGGCGATGGTGGCCCCAATGGGAACTCCGTTGGCCATCCCCTTGGCAAATGTCATGATGTCCGGCTCTACGCCCCAATGCTCGATGCCGAACATCTTGCCTCCGGTTCTCCCCCAGGCGGTCTGGACCTCATCACAAATGAAAAGGCCCCCGTACTTCCGTACGATCCGAACGATCTCCTGAAAGTACTCCTTGGGTGGCGTGATAAATCCTCCGATTCCCTGAATCGGCTCAGCTATGAAGGCGGCAATCCGCCCCGAGGTCGCAGTTTGAATGGCCCCCTCCAGATCCTTGGCACATTTGAGGTCACAGCTTGGATAGGTCAAACCGAAAGGACAACGGTAACAGTAGGCATTGGGGATGTGATGAATAGCAGAGCTCGGTGTTGGCGTGAGCCGCCAGGCATAGTGCCCACTAAGGCTCATAGCGAGCTGAGTTCGCCCGCTGTACGAGTGGCGCAACGCTATAACGTCCTGACACCTGGTGTGAAGCTGCGCTACCAACACCGCCGTCTCGTTGGCCTCGGTGCCGCTGTTGGTGAAAAACGACTTCTGGAGTCTGCCCGGGGTTATCTGAGCCAACTTCTCGGCCAGCCGGACGAGCTGCTCGGTCGGATAAAGGGTAGAGATGTGCTGGAGCTTTTGCGTCTGCTCCTGGATAGCCTTCGTGACCTTTTCATGGCAGTGGCCGACGCTTATGGTGAGGATGCCGCCAAAAAAATCGAGGTACTCCCTGCCCTCAACGTCGTATACAAACATTCCCTTCGCATGGTCAACCACGAGGGGTTCCTCGTAATAGTTGGCCACCCAGGAAAAAAGGTAGTCCTTGTGCTTATCGAGAATCTCTTTTTTTTTCACTGTGCGACTAGCCCGTTCTATATCAAGTTATATCGCCCACGGGGGTTGAACCCCGTGGTCTACCAAAGGGAAGAGCCGCCACTTTTCCCCTTTGGAAACCCCATCGGTTTTGTACCCGTAGCAAGCCGCGGGGTTGCCCAATAATTTATTACAGACGCGCTGGACTTTTTCCCATGACCTTCCGACGTGTCCCCTCCCCCAATCCCCTCCCGACGTGCTACGGCCTCCGCAGTATGAGGAAACTTGCAGTCCGGATAATTCTCATCGGAGGGAGAGGCCAAGTGGGCCTCGCCGACAGAAGCGCTGATAAAATCCGACGTCTTTTCGTATGGCACGGCTGAAACTGACAGCACGGGGAGGAAAGCTAGCACAAACGGCGATGCTGGAACAAGGGCCGTTCCTCATGACTCATCGTTTTGCCAACTTCTCGAGAAGGACGACGGCCGTTGCCGACATCCCATGTCCCTTGCCTATCCAGCCCAACTGCTCAGTCGTTGCCGCCTTAACATTCAATCTCCCCACGGGGACCCCCAAGAGACGGGCGACCCTCTGACGGATCCGTCCGAAGAAAGGGGCCAGGCGAGGCCTCTGGGCCAATAATGTGATATCTGCATTAACGACCCTGAATCTCCCTTGATTCAGCATCTTGAGTACCCTCTTCGTAAGTAGCTCGCTGGAGATGCCCTTGTAGCGTGGGTCTGTGTCTGGAAAATGGCTTCCGATGTCCCCTTTGCCCATGGCGCCAAGAAGGGCATTCATCAAGGCATGGAGCAGCACATCCGCATCCGAATGACCTGCCAATCCAGCACGATGTGGAATCTCAACCCCGCCAAGGATGAGCTTTCGTCCACGCTGAAACCGATGGACATCCACCCCGTGACCTATTCGAAACATATCTTTCAAAAACCCAACTCCCCTGACAGGAGACCCTGGTGCCTAAGAAGGATCACAGGGACCTGGCTCCCTTTTGGTAACAGTGTCTCCTCTTCCTTACCCACGATCAGACCTTGAGCCAAAGAGAGGGAATGCAATACCCCCGAACTCTGCGTGCCGGTACTGGAGGCGAAACTGCGGCCGTCGTCCTCACGAAGGCAACACCGGATAAATTCCTTCAGCCCTTTGGTCTTCTTTATCTCATGCTCCAACGTCGCGTGGATCACCGGCAAAAAAAAACTTTTGTACCCCATCATCTTGAGCAGCGCGGGCCTGGCATAGAGGAGAAATGAGACTGCTGAAGAGACCGGATTACCCGGAAGGCCGAAAACCGGCTTGCTCCCCATGCGACCGAAGGCGAAGGGATGTCCCGGCCTCTGGGCTACCCTCCACAGGGCCATTCGAACTCCCACGTCCAGCAGGGCTCCTTTCACCAGGTCATAATCCCCCACTGAGACCCCGCCCGAAGTTATTACCACATCGTAGTGGAGCGCCCTTTTAAAGGCCGATGCCAAACTCTTTCTCTTGTCCCGTACGATCCCGAGCAGGTGCGGCACGGCACCAATCTCCTGCACCGCAGCAGAAAGCGTATAGCTGTTGCTGTTAACGATCTTACCTGGCTGAGGTGAATCATCCACCTCCAATAGCTCATCGCCTGTCGAGATGATGGCAACGGTCGGTCTCCGGTAGACGCGCACCCGACTCTTTCCCACGGATGCCAGCAGCCCGATATCGGCAGAGGTCAGAAGCTTTCCTTTTTTCAGGATGGGTCGCCCCTTTTGGATGTCCTCCCCAATCCCACGAATGTGACTTCCCTGTCCATCGACCCTGGAAATTCGAACACGATCCCCAATGAATTCGGTATATTCCACCCGGACGATCGCATCAGCCCCGCGTGGTACCGGAGCCCCGGTCATGATCCTGGTAGCATTCCCCTTGGTAACTCGACGTCTGGCCACGTAACCCGCGGGAACATCTTCCAAGACACTCAAGGTGACAGGGTCTGTGGCCGATGCTCGGGCCACATCTAGCCAACGCACTGCATAGCCGTCCATGGCGGAGTTGGCAAAAGGTGGGACATTGCGACTTGCACGGACATTTTCGAAGAGGACCCTCCCAGCGGCCTGAAGGAGCGCTACCTCTTCCCCAGGTAAAGGTGAAACCTGCCGCAGGATGATCCGGCTAGCCTCTTCAACTGATACCACGACCTCATCATCCCTCCACTACAAACAACAATCAAGTCTTGGCCTACAGGATGTGCCAGACAAAAAAGGCTCGACCTCTTTCCTGATTGTCAAAGGCGCTTGAGGTCGAAGGACAGTTGGCGGTGGTGTTTGATGGCTAGGAAGATCAATCGGTTTTTTTTCTGGTCAGATAAAGAATGATGTAATCGTCCACTGTGAACTCACGGAGATCGTCGCCCTTATCTAGCAGGGCCTTTATACGATTCACCAAAGCCTGGGCTTCCAGGGATCGAACAGCATGAGCCAGAAAAGGACGGCCCGATTGTGGGAAGCGGCAGAGAGTGGGGACCAGGTCATCAAAGAAACAATCAAGTTATCTCGACCACGAGGTTTGAAACGCAGGGGCCGATATAATTTGATTGTAAATTCTTCGTGATCTTCGTGTGCTTCGTGGTAGACAAATACTATCACATGTCACAGGAGCTGACGGTTTAGCAGGCCAGTGAAACCAGCCGCAGTCTCTTATCTGTTTCA
>JACZXR010000292.1 GCA_022571535.1 Deltaproteobacteria bacterium
CGTATCCGATGATACGACTTCCCCTTTGAACTTACCATTCAGGATCAGCATGCCCCCGAAGGTCAGACGACCTTCGATCTCACACCCATGATCGATCACGGACATCGGGGAATGGCCAGCGACCGAGCTATTTTCTCTCCATGGCCACATAATGTTTTCTCCTTAGCTTCTTGACATTATTCTCGACTCCTCGGATTTTGTCAATACGAAATTTTCGTCTGGTGATTTATCGATCTGCGTGTAATTATACTTGGCAGAGAAGCGGGAATAGATCTTCTGGACTTCCCCCTGTGGAGTCGCGGTCCATTACTCCACAGGGGTGGCGCGCCCCCAAGGCCACAGACATAAGTCCGTGGTACGGGGTTTACCCCCTGTTGGAGGTGAGCTTCTTTTGATCCTTGATATTCGAGCTGGATTTTGGGATGAAGCTAGCATGGATACGGATCTGGTTAGCGTCATCGTTCCTACCTTTGATCGCCGGTCTATGGTTGGCGATGCCGTGGAATCTGTGCTCAAGCAGAGCCACAGTAGATACGAGCTCATCGTGGTGGATGACGGGTCACAGGATGGGACAGTCGAGAGGCTGCAGCGTTATGGTTCTAGGATCACTGTGCTTTCCCAGCCCCACCGAGGGGTCGCTGCTGCGCGCAACTCAGGGGCGAGATGGTCCGGCGGCAGATACCTGGCCTTTTTGGACTCCGACGATCTGTGGCACCCAAACAAGCTTGAAACTCAGATTTCCGTTATGAATCGGAACCCAAGTGTCCAGATCTGTCAGACAGAGGAGATTTGGGTACGCAACGGAGTGAGGGTCAACCCAAAAAAGAGACATCACAAACCTTCGGGGGATATCTTTCGTGCAAGCCTAGACCTCTGCCTCGTTAGCCCCTCGGCTGTAATGATGACCAGGGAGCTGTTTATGAGGCTAGGCGGGTTCGACGAGACCTTTGATGTCTGTGAAGACTACGACCTCTGGCTTCGTATTGCTGTTGATACCCCGGTCCTGCTCATCCCTGAACCCCTAGTCGTCAAGAGGGGGGGGCACGGGGATCAATTGTCCCGCTCCACTTGGGGGCTGGACCGATTTCGCATCCTGGCGCTTGAGAAGCTGCTTCGATCGGGCCTGGGGGGAGAAAAGAGGAGATGGGCCATGGAGGTCCTGGCAGGCAAAGTTGCCATCCTTGCCCAAGGCGCAAGGAAGAGGGGCAGAGAAAGTGAGGCCCTAGTATACGAACAGGTTTTTGTGGGGCTTGGAGGAGGGAGTTTAAGCACAGAGCGTGATGGGGTATCATGCTAGCCTTTCGTTACTGGTTATTAGTTGATCGAAGATCGCCAAGGGGTCCGATGAGTCGACGGGTACCAGTTAGACGAGTTAACGAGTAGCGAATAGACCAATCAACAAATAGCCACTTAGAGGTTTCAATGATGGATCAGGCTATCCACGAATACGGCAGAGAAAAGGTGTTTCAAAAGCAGACCCTGGATCGGTGGCTCAAATTGCCTGAACCTGACCGGGAGGCACTGTTGGAACTGGCCAGGGGACTGAGGATCGGGGAAAATCATTTCCGGGATTTTCTGGACTGGCTGGAGGAGATTTCTCTGCGGGACGGTGCGAGTCTATCCCAGATCCTCAAGGGAAAGTCCATTGCACTGATCTGGTCGGACTCCCGATTAGGTAGAAACGACAAGCTCAAGCGCATCAAGGAAGAATTACGACGTCTCCGATTCCCCCGCTTGGTACGGCTGGAGGGGGAAATCCAGAAGAAGATCCGCCAGATGGGGTCTGGGCCTCAAATCCAGATGACCGTTGTGCCGGGTCTGGAAGGCGGAGCTTTGACTGTTCAGCTAAGGGCCACTAGCCATGAGGAGTTGCAGCGTTTGCTTGCAGTGCTCAGACAGCTTTCAGAGAGGACAGAGATGAAGGAGATTTTTGATCTTCTGGCGGGGAGAGAACAAGGTGCTGAATTATCGGCCTGATGAAGTGATCGTTGAAATCGGGTCAGAGGAGAGCCCCATTTTAAGGAATCTGAGAAGGGCCCTGCCAGACGTTCCTTTTACCCTAGTCGAGCATCCCAAGTCTTTTTTGTCTGCCCTACAGGCTTCGAGGGATCCGTTTGGAAAAGGAAAAAGGCGTCTTCTCTTGATGCGCCACAAAGGGGATTTTCTTAAAAAGTGCCCTGGGAGCGATGGACAGGTATGCTGCAACTATTTTGTGATCAACTTTGCCAGCAACTGCCCCATGGAATGCAGCTATTGCTACCTTCAGGATTACCTGGCACAAAATCCGGCGCTCAAGGTATTTAGCAATGTGGGGGACCTCCTCGAGGAGGCCCATAAGCTCCTTAGCCGTCATCGGCGGTTCTTCTTTCGCATCGGGACGGGTGAGATCACGGACAGCCTCGCCCTGGATCCATACATTGGGATTTCTGAAGAAATCGTTCCGTTCTTTGCCGAGCAGCCCAATGCCCTTCTGGAACTTAAAACGAAGAGCGACTGTGTGGAGGGTCTGCTGCGTTTGGATCCTAAGGGACGCGTCGTGGTGTCCTGGTCGATGAATCCACCGAAAGTCATCGATGATGATGAGCATTTGACGGCCTCCTTTGATGAGAGGCTGGTGGCTGCGCGACGTTGCCAGGAGGCAGGATATAGACTGGGATTTCACTTTGATCCCATGATCGAATACCCAGGTTGGGAAGAAGACTATCAGGGGATGATCGAGAGAATTTTTGCACTTGTGGACCACCAAAGAGTTGCGTGGATCAGCATGGGGGTCTTGCGTCAGACCTCGAGCCTAAAACGGATCATGCGACAGAGGTTTCCCTCGACCCGTCTCCTCTCTGGGGAACAGGTTCTATGTCCAGATGGCAAGATGCGCTATTTTCAGCCCTTGCGAGTCCGCATGTACCGCAAGGTGCTCCGTTGGATCCGCGAGGCCTCACCTACGGTTTTTGTATATCTGTGCATGGAATCGAAAGAGGTCTGGAAACAGGTGTTCGGATTCTCCCCAAGCTGCGAGAGGGAACTGGGCAACCAGATGGCCCACCATTGAAACTTCACGGCTTTAGGGTGGTCATGAAGGCAATCTACGTATCCATCACAAAAAACTAAAGCAACGAGCAACTCGTGCGTTTGAAACCCTTCTTCCGCTTGCGGATTCAAGGCAAAACCCAATAGATCTTGGTTCTCTGACGACGACCGCGTCGCCCATCCTCGCTCCTTTGTGGTACAAGTCTCGTCCTACGAAGGTAAAAAATTGTTACTCTGGATCATTGGCTCACCACGTTATAGTCCCGTGCTAACGCCCCTCTAAACGAAAATCCTTTTGAAAACACGGTGTATTCCCTCCTCATGGAACAATTTTCTGTCCTTTGGCATAAATTGTGCTTATCGTCTCATTAAGGAACATTAAGTGATGGGACGAGATCTGGTGGAAGAAATTATAACCGCATCCCAGGTGAGCGCAATTCTGAAAATCCACGTAAAAACCGTCTACAGGCTTGCCGAGGAGGGAGTAATCCCGGGCAATAGAATCGGGGGTGCCTGGCGCTTCAGGAAGAGCAATATTCTCGACCTGGTCCCCGGCAAGGAGAGAAAGGGGTTACGGGGTAGAAGCTAGCCATGGGCAAAAAAGGCAGGGACTTCATAGCAGGTTACGGGTTGAGAAAACGGAAGGGATGGTTGGATACACTCTAGAATACAATGCTATATTATTGGGTAACCCTGCGGCTTGCCGCGGGCACAAAACCGATGGGGTTTCCAAAGGGGAGAAGCGGCAGCTCTTCCCTTTGGTCGACCACGGGGTTCAAACCCCGTGGTCGATATAACTTGATTCAGACAGAAATTCGAAAAACGATAATGTACAGTGCGAGTTTCGCTGCCCCCTTTATCGGATTTTATCTTTTGCGAGGTTCCACCCGGCAGGGCAGCACGGATATCCACACCATCATGGAGGTCGTGGCCACGCTCTTGGCGCTGATGGTGGGGGTCTCGGCCCTGGTGCGCTTTTACACGAAGAGAAACGATACCTTGATGGATAAGCCGATATAGATTCAATAACAACGCAAGGAAATATGCAGGGAAAGGAGGCCAACGAGATGGTAAAAAAGAAAATTCTGCTGGTGGAAGATGCCACAATGACCGTTGCCGTCATGAAGAAAGAGATAGAGTTTCTCGGTTACGAGTGCCCTG
>JACZXR010000293.1 GCA_022571535.1 Deltaproteobacteria bacterium
AGTCCAAAAGTCACGTGGTGCGGCAGATACCCGGGACAAACCGAAATTAAGGACAGCAAGAAGCGTTATGAGGAGAACTCTCGAAACCAACGTGAACCCCTGACTTAACTTTGCCCACGAAAACAGTCCAGCCCAGGATATATCTCCACAGGAAGATTATCTAATAAATTAATCCTATGTCAATCCAATCGTCGGATAGTCTTTGTTTCCTCATCGTCTTTCCTAAATAATCGGGAGTGTTGCACCTTGAGATTAAGTTTATTTATTCCACGATAGCCCGTCACCTGGAGATGATGAGACTATTTTCGCGAGCAGTTTGCCAAATTTCGCTTAACAATCCCTAAGGACTTACGCCCTAAAAAATCATGGTCATTCTTCTTGCCCTGGGGGCAGCGTTTGGCTTCGCCGTCGGTCAGATCTGCGTGCGAGTGGGTCTGAAAGAGGCCACTCCCGTAACGGCCATCTCCATCTCGACCGTCACCATGATCGCCATTGTATGGCCGACCCTTGGCCCTTTTATCATTTGGGATGCCCCTTCGCCTTCAGGCGTACTCCTGTTTATGCTGGCCGGAGTGATTTCCCCACTTGCAACCCAGACACTTCTTTTTGTTTCAGCCACTCGAGTCGGGATCTCCAGGGCGTCCCCCTTACGAAACACGTCACCCCTCTTTGCGAGTCTGCTGGCCATTGGCCTTTTGGGGGAAAGATGGACTCTACCCATGGCCCTGGGCACACTCTTTATAATAGCAGGGGCAAGCCTATTGGGAATGCGCGAATCGGGTGCGCCCAAGACATTTCGAAGGCGCTATCTTCTGCTGCCTCTGGCAGCCGGATTTCTCGGTGGATTTTCCAGCCCCCTGCGCAAATTTGGCTTCTCCCTTCTCCCCTCCGTACCGCTAGCAACCTGTGCTGTCTTGCTGGGTAGCCTAACCAGTCTTGTTATTTACCTGTCAGCGACTGGCAGATACAAGGAACTTGTATTGAACCGCCGGACATTCCAGTGGTTCGGCTTAAACGGCCTCTGCTCTGGCATGGCCATAGCTGCAAACCTTATAGCATTGGAAAAGGGCAATGTTGTGATTGTCTCCCCCCTAATTGCAACGGTGCCGCTGTTTACCGTTCTGTTGAGCTTTTTCTTTCTGCGGGCCTTTGAGAGAGTTACCCTAAATATCGCCATTGGAGCAGGATCGATCTGTCTCGGCGGGATATTACTGATTGTGTTCTAAAGCAAAATAACCGCCACCACCGTTGCAACCGCAAACGGAATCAACGCACCAGGCGGGAGGTCACCAGTGAAAGTATCAAGTGTAATCATCAATACCAGCCCGACGAACACTAGTCCGGGATATGTAGACAAGAAATCCGTCATAGGACCTCTACAGAGAAGAATCTCTCGTACTCGCTACGGCACGGGGAACCTGAGGCATGGTAATAGTGAAATCGCTTTTCGTTGCCTGAGTAAAAGATCACGGTTGAAGAGACCGTACCGTAACTGCTCGTATGGACGCAGATCGCTTCTCTGGGATCTCTGGAGCTTCCGGCCAACCTGTGGTTGCTCAAGACCCCTTTAAACAATCGTAAAAGAGAAGGCTGATCCCATATCTGGATCCCCCTTTTAAACAATCGCTTAAAGAAAGAGGGGTCCATTACTCCCTCAGCTATTTGCCTCCGGGCGTCTTCGAAGAGATTGTTGGCAAAATCTACCTTCCCTGAGGAACCACTATATATGGAGTCATTGCCGAGGACAAGGACGCCTTTTTTTAACCTCACGCATTCGACCCTTTCTCCTGCGTTATAGGCGACGTAGGCCTCCTTCGAGTTAGCAAAGAGAAGATTAAAAGGCTGGTAGTCCGAAGCCTTCTCCCGCCTCAAGATTTCAATGGCCCGTAGTGGATCTTTGACCTTCAAGAGATCCAGACAGAGCAAACCCCGGGACCTTCCCTTCACCCCTACTCCTTCTTTTTCTGCCCCCGACCTGCGGTTTACAATTCCAACCAACAGGCCATGTTCATTGACTCCTAACCAGGTCCCGCCGGCCAGAAGGTCCTTCCCGCCAAAAACCAGTGGATTGTCCGCCAAAACCTGAGGTGAAGCAGAAGGCCTGCTAAAAAACTCATCTCTATTCGCCACAATAGTCAAAGGATAACTCTCAAATTCCTGGAAGTATAAGGCCAAGGTGCACATGGTACCCTTCAGAAAGAGAAACACCGCCACATGATGGGAAACTAGCGAATTGAGCTGAGCAGATCCGGTGAATTTTATGCTTGCAAATCTACTATTTTTAAGTTTTAAGTTCAACAGCTCCTCACTTTACCCATGAGGACCAGGTTTGCCTTTGTACGGCAAGGATAACTATGTTTGACACTGACATATTATTAAGCCTAGGGCTATCCAATCATCTGATATCCATGTGGCAGGTTTTTCTTTATATCGCCATCCTGGTCCCCTTTTTGATGGTTTAACGAGTCAAATTCTGCCTTCTTATTACCTACATTTATACTTATTATTTGGCCTATATAATTTACTGGGGAGATATTATTATGAGTGACAACACCTTGGCACCATTCTTCCTATACGTAGTAAGCGGTCTGGCCGTCGTGGTGCTGTTTGTGGCAGCGTCCTTTAGCGAGCAGGCCCGTAGAAAAAAATGGTATCGTTAGCTATCGCCCTTTCCTTGAAGTCTCACCCGGTCGGCTCATGCTCTTTAGCCCTACGAATTGGCCCGGCATTTCATCGGTAAACCCCGTACCACGGACTTACGTCCGTGGCTTTGGGGCGCTGCCCTTACAGGGAGGTCGGAACATTCCTCCCCGCGCTTACGCACGGGGCGTTCTGTGGTACGGGGTAAAGCGGTGGGCTTCCTCTTTTCCCATCCGGACCGTAAGCCAGTTCCACTGGTCTGGATAGCGGCGCACGAGGTCCTCCAGGTAAACGGTTAGGAGGCGAGTATTGCAGACGATGTCCGCAGCTACATTGCCGTTTCGGCTGATAGGAATTTCCGGATCGATGATGAGATCGAGTCCCCCCTGATAGTTCCTAATCAGGTTAACCGGCAAAACCACCGCCCCGGAGCGCAGTGCCAAACTCACCGGTCCGCGTGGGGAACGAACGGGCTGTCCAAAAAAGGATGTGGGTACTTTTCCCTTCTTTAGATTATCGGCCAGGATAAATACGATCTCGTTTCTTCTTAGAATTTCAAGAACCCTTCTAACAGCCATTTTCCTGGGATGAGACGGGATGAGCTTCAAGTAGAAAGAGCTATCGATGTACTGCTCAACAAAGCTCTGGACTCCCTTATCAGCTGGAATGCGAAAAAGTATGTGAAATGGGTAGCCGTCGATTCCGAGCCTTGTTCCAGCCATAACAAAGTTACCAATGTGGGCCCCGAGGGCTATGACCCCTTTACCTTTCGCCAATGCACGCTGAAGGTTTTCTATCCCTTTTACCTTGACAAGAGAGAGAATATGCCCGGGAAACAACCACTGGATGAGGCAGTCTTGAATATTCCTGGCAAAATGCAACTGAACTCCCTTGGCAAGCCCTTCTTTGGTGGCGGAGGCATAGGTTTCACCAAATGCCCTGTTTAAGTTCTGCACAATGCGTCTTCTGGGAAGGATAAGAGAGATAACGATCTTAACTAGAAAGGCCGAGGTGGGTCGAAACATGATGGGAGGGAGAATTCTATAAATAGCATAAAAGAATAGCCGAACTCCATCACACAGACGGCAGAGTAACCAAAGGCGCACTCTTATTATGGTCTTTCTGTACGAGGGTCTAAGGACGATCGCATTTCCGATCACTAGAATGCCTCTCTCCAGCCAAAAAATCCGTTAGGGCTTGGATTGTTTACCTCTATATAATTGGGATCTTAAATTTCTACCAGAATCTTACGAAAAGACAAACACTTTTCAGCCCGGTCTCCTCTGTTATGGGAATGTCTCAACCACCAAAGGTAACTGAAGCGAGTCCCTATAAGCTAACGTATCCTTAGTCATAGGAAGAGAGTTCCAATGGAGGGTCTGAAACCTCTTGAATCAAGTTATATCGACCACGGGGTTTGAACCCCGTGGTCGACCAAAGGTAAGAGCTACCGCTTCTCCCCCCCTGTGGAGTAATGGACCGCGACTCCACGGGGGGAAACCCCATCGGTTGTGTGCCCGCGGCAAGCCGCGGGGTTACCCAATAATC
>JACZXR010000294.1 GCA_022571535.1 Deltaproteobacteria bacterium
GGACCCAAACCTCGAAGAGGCGGCGCGCATCTCGGGGGCACGTGCCTGGACAACCTTCCGCCGGATCACCTTGCCCACCCTTTTCCCGGCCGTGTTTGCGGCCTTTCTCTACTCCTTTATTTCCTCGATGGAGTCCTTCGAGGCCCCCCTCCTGGTCGGGCTCCCAGCAGGTATCTATGTTTACAGCACCATGATCTATTTCTCGACCCGCCTTATGCCGAGTTATGGACTGGCCGCGGCGTTTGCCGTGAGCTACTGCCTTCTCGCGATTTTCCTCGTTGTCATCTACCAGAGGATGGCGCTGAAAGGGGTAGAGCGATTTGCAACCATCACGGGAAAAGGCTACCGGCCGCGGGTGACACGGCTGGGCCGCTTGCGTTGGCCTACCTTCGGGCTCTTCGCCGGCTATTTCACCCTTGCGGTCCTCTTTCCTCTATTCATCCTCTTCTGGGCGGCCCTCTCGCCCTCGTACGCCCAGCCAAGCTGGGAGGGATTCGACAAACTAACCCTGGTCCATTTTCGAAATGTTTTCTCGGAGCCCGAGATCCTGCAGTCAACCCTCAACACGATTGTCATCGTGCTCACAACGGCAACGTTGACTGTCCTGCTCTCTTTCTTTATCTCCTGGATCGTTGTCCGTACAAATCTTCGGGGACGCTTCTTTCTTGACGGCTTAACTTTCCTTGCCCATGCTATTCCAGGGATCATCATCGCCCTGGCCTTCATCTTCGTCTACCTCCAGCCACCCTTCCGGTCACTAGGCCTCTACGGTACGGTCTGGATTGTATCCCTGGCGTTAGTGACACAATACGTGGCATTCACAACACGGACCACGAATGCCGCAATAGTGCAGGTCCACAGAGAACTGGAGGAGGCCGCCCGTATCTCAGGTGTAGGCCGGATTACAATGCTCGTTCGGATCACGCTCCCACTGATTTTCCCCGCGATTGCGGCAGGCTGGATCTGGGTGGCTGCCCACGCCGTCCGTTCTTTCTCCATACCAGTCATGCTCGCCAGCGAGGGGAACTGGACGCTCTCAGTGATTCTCTGGCGTATTTGGGACGAACAGAACAATCTGCCGATGGCTGCTGCGTTAGGTGTCATCTTCATCCTTACCGTGGGAATCCTTACCTTTGCCGGGCGACGGATCATAGTAAGGGCCTTTTCTGTAGAGTAATAAAAAATGAACCTCACCGTTCAAAACCTGGCGAAAAGCTTCAAGTCGACTGCGGGAGAAGTAGGGGCCGTATGTGGGATTTCCTTCTCTGTCCCGACAGGCAAGTTTTTCACCCTCCTCGGTCCGAGCGGCTGTGGCAAGACCACAACGCTGCGCTGCATCGCAGGTCTTGAGCTTCCGGATAGCGGCATGATTCGACTGGAGGAGAAGATCTTTTACTCCCATGATAAACGCATTTCCCTAATGCCGGAGGAACGGGGTATCGGAATGGTCTTTCAATCCTACGCCATTTGGCCCCACATGAACGTCTTTGACAACGTGGCCTTCCCGCTTCGGTTTGGACCGAGACGCCTTCCTCGGGCAGAGACAAAGTCCAAGGTTCGCCAGGTCCTTAGCCTGGTCCACCTGGACGGGCTCGAGTCGCGCATGGCCACGCAGCTCTCCGGCGGCCAGCAGCAGCGCGTTGCCCTCGCCCGCTCACTTGTGGCCGATCCGGATCTGCTGCTCCTCGACGAACCCCTCTCGAACCTCGACGCCCAGCTGCGTGAAGAGATGCGAGGCGAGATTCGCCGGATCCAGAAGTCCCTGGGTCTCACCACGATCTACGTGACCCACGATCAAGCTGAGGCCCTCTCTATGTCGGACGAAATCGCCGTCCTGCGCGACGGAAAAATAGTTCAGGTTGGAACACCGAGAGATATCTATGAGAGGCCGAGCGATAGCTTCACCAGCACCTTTGTTGGCGTCACCAATAAGCTCCCCGGAACAATCAAGCGCCTTACCGGCCCCGACTCTCTGGGAAGCGTTTTGATTCAGGGGCGTGAACTAACCTGCGTTATCGGTAGGGGATGTCAGGAAAACGGGAGCGTCATCGTCTCCGCCCGCCCCGAGGACATCCACGTGGAACCTGTCTGCCAGGTCAGCGACGATAGCTGGACAGGGACTGTCCGGCAAGTAGTCTACCTGGGAGATTGCCTGAGCTGTGAAATCGAATCCGAGGGATTGACAATTCGAGCCCGCCTTCATCCGGCGGTCAGGCTTGAAGAAGGCCAGCGAGTTCTTTTGAGTCTGCAACCTGAAAGGTGCATCGCCCTTCCACCGGAAACAAGTTCCTAGGAGGCGCCGTCGGCATAGATTCTTACCGATAAAATGTTCAACAGAACGACTTCAACAAAGTTTTTCACGCTAAGCCTGCCCTGAGCAAAGCCGAAGGGACCGCAAAGAATGAAATCCCAATTTCGAAATCCGAAACAATGCCAAAATTCAAATTACCAAAATCTTAAACTATTCAATTCGTTAGTTTTGGAGATTGAGAATTATGTCATTTGGATTTGTTTCGAATTTCGGATTTCGAATTTTAGTTTTGCCTTGGCGTGCTTTGCGCCTTAGCGCGAGTCATCGTTTATAAATTTACCTCGTGATGACTTCCCTTACTGCATGCTGGTCCAGAAAGGAGGTCACAACCACCCGCTCCAGCCCATGCCGAAGGAACGCCCGGCCAAGCTTCCTGGCCTCCTCAAGCTCCTCTTCGCCATCGACTTGATTGATGATAGCGACTTTTCGGCTTCTTGCAGGAACACCCTTGAGACAGCCCAGGGGATTTTCAATGAGATCGAGAATATGCTCATGGGTCAACTGTGTCCCCGCTTCCACACCAAGCAGGGTTGCGGCCCTCTCTGCCCTGTGGACCCAGTCCGATGTAATGGGCTGGCCCAGGGCCTTAATTCCCATCATCCATACCGTCAGAGGGCATCGGTCCGGGACTACTGGCTCGTGCTCCAGGGGTACTTTAAAGAGCCGAGAGGCCGCCCCATCTGCCTCTACTAGAATCCAGTCCACCTTCCCGTCTTCTCCCAAAGAGTCAAACCACGCCAGGGGAAGACCGATAAGCTTCCCATCGTCATCCAACCCGTAACCCACTCCGACAATCGTTGCCTCTTTTATCTTAGATAACTCAAGACAAAGCGCCTTCAATTCCTGGGCCAGGTAAAGCTTATGAACATGAGGTGATGTGGGCTTGAAAATCCTCGTGGTAGTCGTGATCAGGACTCTCCCGCCCTCCCGCCACAACTCCTGCGCCAGGCGAAACATGGTTGTGGTTTTACCTCCGGCCCCGATGAGACAGAGCATCTTTTCTTCCCCAAGGCCCAAGGCCTCCTTAAGGGTCATGACCCTAACTAACCCTTCCTCCAACAGCTTGCAAGCATGGACCGATTTGGATAAAGGTCCCATCATGTCACGCCGTTTCAGCATCGAAGTAGAGAAGGACTATTTTAACTTTGCCTCGGCCCATTTTCTCATATTCGCCGATGGCACGAGAGAGACCCTCCACGGACACAACTATCAGGTCTCTGTTGCAATCGACGGCGATCTGGACAGCGCAGGGGTCATCCTCAACTTCATCACTTTCAAACCCTTGGTAAAAGAGGTCTGTGACGGACTGGATCATCGCACCCTGCTGCCGGGCCAAAACCCGGGTCTCAAGATACGCCGGGGCCGTAGAGATATTGAGGTCCTTTATAAAGACGAGCGGTTTATCCTCCCTCGTCGAGATGTGATAGTCCTCCCGTTGATCAATACCAGCACGGAGCTTCTGGCAGAATATGTAGCGAGGCAGGTTTGGCAGAAGGCCCACGAGCGGTTCCCTGGAGCTAACCTCCACTCCATCGAGGTTCGCATTGAAGAAGCGAGGGGGCAAAGGGGGATCTTTCGAGGTGAGTTTTCAAAACGGAAGGGTCGGCGAGGATCAATGCGGTGACCCCGGTATTCGTTTACTCTGATGGCTTCTGTGCCGATAAATGCAAACCCCGTACCACGGACTTACGTCCGTGGCTTTGGGGCGCTGCCCTTACAGGGAGGTCGGAACATTCACCCCGTTCCAACCGTGCTGGATAGGGGACGCATCGTTTTCTCACGACGGAGTTGGAACGGGGTTCATCCCCGCGCCTACCCCGATCCGACAAACAAGAAGAACCTAAATG
>JACZXR010000295.1 GCA_022571535.1 Deltaproteobacteria bacterium
GGTATACTATTGAGAATCGCATAATATAGTGACTGACCAAGCGCTACAATCAGCTCTGCCAGATGGCCTACGGGCCTCACGTTTCGTCACTATAATATGCAATCATCGATAATAATCGGGTGGTTATATCCCACCCGCGAGGTTCCGTGTCGTGAATCGTTCACGAAAGATCGCTGTCCCTGTGAGTGTTCTGTCAAATGTCCCGGGCTTATCACCACCCTATGGCGTATCCTTCTCTCCTTGGATCCGCCCCAGCCATCAAGGTCCCGCTTGCCGGATCCTTCACTATTACTGCTGCAGAGCCGAAAGCCCAGCGGTTCACAATGTTCACTTTATGTCCCTTCGCGACCAACTTTTTGAGAAGCTCTGGAGGAAATCCCTCTTCAAGCCTTAGCTCTTCAGGGACGTTTGACCGAGGCGGAGTCCCTGGGAGATGGCTCCAGCGAGGGGCCTCGATTGCGGCCTGAGGGGCCAGGTGGCGGTCGAGCAAATTATGGAGAACCTGGACGTTCGTCTGTGGCTGGTCATCTGCCCCGGGAGTTCCCCCCACGGCAAAGAACTCTCCATTTCGTAAGACCATATATGAATTGAGCGTATGGGCGGGTCTCTTTCCGGGATCCAGGGCATTGACGTTCCGCGGTTCAAGCCCAAAGCCGCACAGGCGGTTGTTCATGATCAGGCCCGTACCCCCAGCGACAAAGCGTGAGCCAAAGGGGGCAAAGATGCTTTGAATGATAGAGACCACGTTTCCGTCACGGTCTGCGGTACAGAGATAAGTCGTATCGCCGCCTAACGATGCAGCGGCCCGGTCCTGCGAACTGGCAGTGTCTGGGATAAGCCTCCTCCTATTGTTCGCATAGTCCTTGGACAAAAGCAGCGAGATCTTCGGATCGCCAAAGCGGGGGTCGTCGAGATAGTTAATCCTGTCCTCAAAGGCGAGCTTCTTGGCCTCCACCATGACGTGAACGATATCCGCCTGATCCACCACCCCCGGCCGATCAAGGGCATAGTCCTCGATGATATTGAGGATTTCCAAGACGATAAAACCTTGGGAGACGGGAGGCTGCTCGAACAGGGTAAAACCCCTGTAGGTGCTTGTAACAGGTTCCAGCCACTCCGCGTATCTTCCCTGGAGATCCTCCTCGCTTACGATCCCCCCCTCTTTCTGGACCGCGTTACACATTCTGGCAGCAAGTTCCCCCTGGTAAAAGCTGTCTCTCCCCTTTTTCGCAATTTGTTCCAGGGTCTGAGCTAAATCTTTTTGCACCAGAACCCTTCCCGGGGTGAGGTCATCCAGGGGGCGGCGGAAGGACTGCTCGATCATGGGAAAGGATGGCGCCAATTCCGCAATGGAAGCTGCCAAGGATCGGGTGAGGGCGAATCCCTCCCGGGCATAGCCGATGGCATCGGCGGCAAGTTTGGCCAAATCCATAGTGCCGTATCTCCGGTGCAACTCAATCCAGCCATCCACTGCACCAGGGACAGCAATGCTTAACGGACCGGCGTTGGGGATTTCGGTCAATCCCTTCTCCTTGAAGAACTCTATCGTCGCTTTTTGAGGGGCAGGCCCGCTCGCATTAAGAGCCTCAACACTCCCGCTTTTTTTCATAAAGGCGAGCACGAACAGATCCCCGCCAGGGCCACAGGTGTGTGGTCTGACTACTGTCAGAGTGAAGGAGGTGGCCAATGCTGCGTCCACCGCATTACCGCCGTCTTGTAAAACCTTAATACCGGCGAGGGATGCCAAATGGTGGCCCGAAGAGACCATCCCGTGGCGACCCATAATTAGCGGTCTTGCAGTCTGTGGATGTTCTAAGACGTAAGGCATACCGTTCATACACCACCTCTCTGTGACCAAGAAATCAGAGTGTCTGAAGATCGAGGATTCTGACTGCGTTGGATCCTAAAATCTTATCTTTTTCTTCACTTTTAAGGTTTAACTCATTGATAGCCTTGAGACTATTCCTTACAAACAGACAACCCTCTTCGGGGCCGTAGGGATAGTTCGTGGCAAAGACGAGCCGATCTGGACCGAAGAAATCGAGGACACATCGCAGAGTGGCTGACGGGTGGTCTGCCGTATCCACATAAAATCGTTTCAGGGAGTCCAGCGGATTTTCTTTGAGACCGTATTTACGCCGAATCTCCTCCGTCCTGCCTGAGTAAATATTGGTTGCCCTTTGGCAAAAAAACGAAAGGACTCCTCCGCCATCCGCTACGACGAAATCGATCTCGGGAAACCTTTCGAGCACCCTTCCATAGACGAGCCTTGTCATTGCGACGGTACTGTCAAAGGCCCAACCGTAGATCAGTACAGGCATGATGTCTAGACCGACCGCCTCTGTCGCAAGCGGTGCCGTGGGATGGATGTAGATAGGGATTTTTAAAGCCGCCACCTTTTCGTAGATCGGGAAGAGATCTTCGCTGTCCAGCGCTCTTCCGTTCAGATTGGTGTAGCAACCGAACCCCTTGAGACCCAGCTCCTTGACAGATCGTTCCAGCTCATCCAGTGAGGCCTTGATTGAAGAGGTCGGGAGGGTAGCCAAACCAACAAGACGCTTGGGATATTTCCTGCAGAGGGCGGCAATCGTGTCGTTTGCCGTTTGCGCCAACTTCACTGCATCTTGAGGCTCAAAGCGGTCCGCACCGGGTGCGGGGATACTGATCACCTGGACATCTATTCCCAGCTTATCCATGTGCACGACCCTACGATCCGGATCCTGCCCCTGGAATATTGCCGTATTGATCCGACACCTGATTTTCTTGTCATAAAAATAGGTCATCCCGCTGTCAGGATCGGGCGGCTCCAAAATAACATTTCCATCCGCGCGTTTGATCTCTTCTATGTACTCCCTGGGAAAGACATGGCTTTGAAAGTCAATGACCATGGTCGATGTTCCTTTTCGGACTAGGGCGCTAATTTCGCACCTTTATCTCGTAGCATCTGTGTGCCAATCGGACAAGGTCGTCAAAGCACCATGTTTTCTGGTCGGTCAAGCGATGAGCCAGCTTCGAAGGGATGGCCTCATGCCCCAGATATGCCCCGCTGATGGCACCAGCCATCGCTGCAGTGGTGTCCACATCCCCGCCCACTGCGATAGCAGTGCAGATGGTTTCCCAATAGTTGTTTGGGGTTTTCAAGAATGAATAGAGGCTCCACAGGACACTGGGTGTCACAAAGGGCGATATCCCCTGCCATTCATCTGCATAGCCGGGGGCCAGACCAACCCGGGAGATAAAATTCACTGCCCTGTTGGGAGGCAAGGCAACCCACTCGGCCAGTTGCCGAATAGCCGAAGCCACTGATTCCTCGATGGTCCCTGCCCACACGCCAAGTTGGGACAAAAAGGGCATTGTCTGAATCGGCTTACCCCGAAGGGTTAAGGCCACGGCACCGGCGATGGCAATTGCTCCGGCGGAGCATCTCCTGTCCTGATGTGTAATGCGGCCCTGATCGTAAGCTGCACGAATCAATTGCTGTGGTTCGTCGAAAAAAAACAGTCCTATAGGAGCAGCCCGCATCGCGCTCCCGTTGCCGGCAGATGGGGGTGGAGTTCCTGCCTCTTCCCAGGATACTTTCCGGATCAATCTCCTTGCCGCTATGTCCGTTGCTCGTCCACGACCTACAATCCTTCCCTCTGCGAATATGGCGGCGATGCGACCGGCATAGTCTTGAGGATCAAACCGCTCACACGCCACGTAGCTCTGAATGAGCTCCCGGGCGAGTTGGGAGTCATCCGTGTACTGACCAAAGGGAAACGGTCCACGACCAACTATTCCTGTGCTTCCACTTCTTAGAGTATCCTTGACATATTTCTGACAAGTGCTTGGGGGATAACCTTCAACTACAAAGCCCAGGGCGTCTCCCAGGCACTGACCGATCAAGCAACCGCTAAACTGCTCTTTTTTAGTGCTTGCCTGCATTTACCACGCCAGTGACATGTCATGCACCGATTTTTCACGTGAGTGGCTGACCGAATGATTGAACAATCCGCTCTATATATATTTCAATGTTCCCGAGTTTCTGCGGCATAGTCGCTTGTTCCTTTATCTTACTGACCCTATGTTTTCCGCCCCCTCAAGATACAACGCACAGAGAGCATTCACCAGTTATAGGAAGTCACGGTTTCGATCCTGTGCACCCGGCTTCCCAACCA
>JACZXR010000296.1 GCA_022571535.1 Deltaproteobacteria bacterium
ACTGCCATAGTTCAAGATTTGACCCCCTTGATAGTTCAAGATTTGACCCTCTCAACAGCAAATTGAAGATGCAATCCGTTTCGCCCTCGACCTCCCCTGATCCCTTTTCGACCGCGCCTGTACACTTCCCCGCGACCGACACTCGCCGTGGAACCCGAGAAATTGACAATCCCAGCCCAGTGGGAATAGACTACGGGCCGCTGATCAGTTTATAGGGTTCATCATCTGAGGGAGGAGACCCAGGAAGGCACCGGGACAAGGCAACAGGCCGCCGGTGTCTTTTGATTTGTTGGATGTTAGAACGGCTTGGTGAAAATTGCATGACACGGAAAGTGCAAGGTAAAGACCTAATCCCAAGCCTAAGTGGTGTAAAGAGGAGCGGTTGCTAGATTCATGCATTTAGTACTGTTATGCTGATGAGGATTGCGTGAAATCGGAGCCGATCACGAATTACGTGATCACCGAGCATGCCGCTTTAGAATTAAGACGGCGCGGCTTGAAAGAGGAAACGGTTCGAGCGATTTTGTCCGCACCTGAAGAGCGACTGGAGATCCGGCCTGGTCGGGTCATCCTACAATCACGGATAAACATGGGTGCGCCTGAAAAGGCTTATCTTGTACGGGTATTTGTCGATGTGGACCGTCAACCTGCCGAAGTCGTAACCGTCTATCGTACCAGCAAGATTTATAAGTATTGGGGGGGATCAGAATGAAAGTTTTATATGATTCAAGGACAGACACACTCAGCGTCATCTTAAAGGACAATACGCCGATCAGCGAGAGCGATGAAGACAAGCAGGGTGTCATCCTGGACTATGATGAAGCCGGGAATCTGGTCTCATTGGAGATTTTGGATGCATCCAAGCGTGTGGACGAAGCCCGAAAGATCGAATTTCAGACGATAGAGTAGTCGGGCCTACGCCGAACTCTTTCAATGCCAACAAATAGATGATCGCAGATAGTGCCCAGTAACTAAGATCGCTTAATTCGACACTTGAGGATTATCTGAAAAATGGGTAATACCCGGCACTTTTACAAGGGCATCAGGCGGGCCAACGAGGCCGCCGGTGCCTTTTGTTTTTTTAAACTCAGTATCGCAATCCAGGGCTATGCATAGATGATCGTTATAAAAGTAGCCTGACCACCCCCTGACCCTAAGCCTCAGAAGGTTAAATAAGTTGCAACGTCCCCCATTTCGGCCTTTCGGGAATTCCCGAAAGGCGGTAAGGGTTGCTAGGGGGAGGATATACTGAAGGAGATTGGAAAAAAGTCGCAGCGCTATCACCCCTCATGGGCGGCCTGACAAGAAAAGAAGAAATCGTGGGCCTGATCCGTTATCTGCTTTCAGATACTTCTCTCCACGTCACGGGACAGTTTTTCTGCTGCGAACTCCGTAGAAAACACTGTCTGAACGAACACGCTCTTACCCTTCGGTCTCGACCTCCCCTGTCCCTTTTGGACCGCACCTGACCACTTCCCACAACCAACACTCGCTGTGAAACCCGAGAAATTGACAAGCCCTGCTCAGTGGGACTAGAGTACGGGCTCCTATAGACGCCTGTGTATGAAGATGAATCCCGATCACAGGCCACGACCACGAGAACTAATGTAAAGGATCACGGTCACGAAAGTTGAGATTCGTGAAATGTATAAAGTGAAGACTCGACTCCCGATCCTGACCTGCACTAGTCGGAAGGATCGCGCGACGGATCAACTTGATCGATCATGAAGAGCAAACAATCACTTGGAGTCGTCGGCAAGCCAGTCCACCGTCTGGATGGCATCGAAAAGGTGACAGGCGCTGCCAGGTATGCGGCTGATCTGAGCATCGAGGGAGCGGTCGAAGGGAAAGTACTCAGAAGTCCCTATCCTCACGGGATCATCCGGTCCGTCGATGCCAAAGAAGCGGAGAAGCTTGAGGGGGTACTGGGCGTTGTCACGTCTTCCGATTTCAAGAATGACGACCCGTATCTCGGGTCCACCTACAAGGACCAGCCGGTCATTGCGATGGACCGCGTTCGCTATGTCGGCGAGCCGGTGAGCGCAGTCGCGGCTGTGGACGAAGCCACGGCTGAGGCGGCCTTGGAACTCATCAAGGTGGAATACGATGTGCTCCCTGCGGTGTCCAATCTAGACGAGGCGATGTTTGAGGGGGCGCCCCTGATCCATGAGAAAATTCAGAAGCAGGGGGAATTTCCCAATTTCTGCTACCGCGAGGACCTCAAAAAGGGGGACGTGGAGGAGGGGTTTCGGCTGGCGGATGAGATTTTCGAAGACACGTTCGAGTTTCCGATGATCTATCACTACGCTATGGAACCTCATACGGTTATAGCCCGGGTTGAATCGAACGGTATGACTGTTTGGGCGGCAACCCAGGATCCCTTTGTGCTTCGGGCGGACCTGGCTTCTATCTTTCGACTCCCGCTGTCGAACATTCGTGTGGTCGCGCCTTATATCGGCGGCGGCTATGGGAGCAAGACAGGGATTGCTGTAGAACCGCTCGCCGTGGCCTTGTCGAGGAAGATCGGCAGGCCGGTCCGGATCGTGCAGAGTATTGCGGACAGTATGGTAACGTCGAGAAGGCATGCGATGAGATGCTGGGTCAAGACTGGAGTAAAGGCCAGCGGAGAGATAACGGCGCGTGAGGCAAAGATCTATTTGGACACCGGTGCCTATACGGAGACCGGTCCCAACACGACGTCGCGGGCTACCGTCAGGGTGTTAGGTCCCTATCGATACCCTCACTTCAAGGTATCAGCCTGCTGCGTTTTTACAAATACGGTTCCGGCGTCGTCTTTCCGTGCCGTCGGTGGAGCCCAGACCGTCTGGGCCTCTGAATCCCAGATGGATATTATCGCGGCCAAGTTGAAAATCGATCCCCATGAGTTTCGCAAGAAGAATATGCTCGCTCGGGGCGAGAGTCTCTATCCGGGAATCAAGCCCATGGACGCCAATCTGCGCCAGGGCCTGCGGAAGGTCATCAAGGCCGTCGGTAAGAAGAGAGGCCGAGGAGAGAGGAACAGGGCCATCGGGATTGCCGTTGGAGTGACGAACTCGGGAGGAAGCGGGGCTTCGACCGCAGTCGTTCGGCTTCATCAGGACGGAAGCTTGACGGTCCTGGTGGGCACCACGGAAATCGGTCAGGGCTCCCGAACCGTGTTGTGCCAGATCGCAGCGGAGGAGTTGGGAGTTCCGTTAAGCTCCGTATCCTTGATCCCGTCCGACACGGCCTTCACCTCCTTCGATGCGTCCACGCATTCGAGTCGGTCTACTACGGTTATGGGAGAGGCGGTTCAGAGGGCCACTCAGGATGCCAAAAGGCAATTGATAAGATTTGCAGCCGAGATGACCAAGCAGAAGGCGTCAAGGATCAAATTTGCCGACGGATTGATTGAATGCGACGGCAAGCGGATTACCGTAAAGGAGGTTCTTCTGTCACACTTCGGGTCTGCCGGTGGCGAGATTATAGGCCGTGGATATACGGGTAAAAAAGAGCGTCCCTTGTTCTGGGAAGTAGGATTGGGATCGGCAATGGTGGTTGTCGATCCGGAGACCGGGATGGTCGAGATCGAAAAGTATATCACGGCCGCCGATGTGGGGCAGGCGATTAACCCGCAACTCTGCGAGGGGCAGGACGAGGGCGCAGCCATGCAGGGAATCGGCCACACGCTCTCCGAGTCTCTTGTTTATGAGGATGGGCAGCTCCTGAATCCCAACTTGATTGACTACAAGGTGCCGGGATTTGCCGACCTTCCGACTCAGTTCGAATCTTTGCTCATTGAAAACCACGACGGGCCCGGCCCCTTCAGATCAAAGGGGATTGGCGAGGGCGGCATCCTCTGTGTGGCACCGGCAGTGGCCAATGCGATTGCGACCGCCCATGGTGTAAGAATCAAGACTCTTCCCTTGACCCCCGAGAGGGTCTGGCGCGCGCTTAAAGACCGAAAGGCAGCTTCTGCGGAGACTAAAAAGCCTTAGGAAGAATGTTGGGATATCGAAGTCTGACGCCGAAGATTGAGGTGAAGATGATCGGAAAGCCCAGTGAGGGAAAACTGCACGCTGGGTTTGATGAGGGGGGGACTGGACAGCTGTTTATGGGCAACCCTAAACGGGCACGAAGCTGGAAACGGCGGATACAGCCAAGGGTTGACC
>JACZXR010000297.1 GCA_022571535.1 Deltaproteobacteria bacterium
ATACCTCCTCGACAGAAAATATATCGGTTTCGCCGTGAAGTTATTCCACGGGGCGAGTCATCGTTTATCCGATTCCCTAAACCCAAATTCAACGGAAAATTTCAAATATGTTTGGTTAGTTTTCCTATCCCAGAGTTCACTCCGTCCACACTCCTGTTGACAAGTTCCATGGTCTTGTTGTACTGGATAATTATGAAGAAGCTCCTGCTACCCATGAGTTTGATAGTGTTTCTTGCGTCTGCTGGGTACGGGGAACAGACTAAACGTGTGCTGATCTTGCCTTTCCAGCTGCTGGGCTTCCAGCAGATGTCATATCTCCGGGGAGCTATGGTTAATATGATGGCCTCCAGAATGGGGCTTACGGGAAGATTCGAAATATTAGATGAATCCCGCGTCCTCAAATCCCTGGAAAGAGTCGAGCTGGGAACCAT
Organism: Deltaproteobacteria bacterium; assembly: GCA_022571535.1. GTDB lineage: Bacteria > Desulfobacterota > Binatia > UBA9968 > CAXXLF01 > JACZXR01. Next base: position 432 of record JACZXR010000297.1, read on the forward strand.
TGACGGGGAGAGGGCAGCAGCCGCAGGGCGCCTGGTAGGGGCTGATTTCGTCGTAGTGGGCGGATTGACTAAATTAGGGAACAAAATAAGCCTGGATGCCAAGGCGTTAGAGGTGAAGACAGGAAGGGTTGTGGCGCGGGCATTTTCTGCCACTCAATCTCTTGAGGACGTCATTGTTAAAGTGGAAGTGCTGGCCGACCAGATCAGCGCCGGTATTCTTGGGCCTGTCGCGGTCAGGAAGGTTGCGCCCGAGAGTTCACCTCAAAAGCCTCGGGCTACGCCGGTCGCGCCTGACCCCAGGCTAGCCGAACTGGTCACCAAGTTAATTGATGAGAGACTTGCCAACCTTACGCCGGCCGCGCCTGACCCCAAGCCGGACAAACCAGTAAGGCGCAGTGATAGCGAAAGAGGCGAAGTCAAGTTCAACACTCCATCAGAAGGACCGGTGAGCCTCGCTTCCGCCAAAGAATCCGAACGTGTAAGGCCGATAAAGTTTTTTAAAGAAGGCGAACGGGCATACGGCAAACCAGACTGGCAGAGCAGGACTTTTTTGCACCGCCTTATGGACGTTGCCGTGGGCGATGTGACCGGCGACGGCAAGGTTGAGCTGTTGGTCCTTCTAGACGACCAGTTGCGCGTCTATATGTGGCAAGGTCGGGGGTTCAATCAGCTGCTCCATGTCCTAAATGCGGAGGATGTCACCCGTATCTTTTACAGCCTGGATGTTGCCGACATCAACGGTAACGGCGTCGAGGAAGTCTTTGTGACCAGCCTCAGCTCCCAAGGTCCTTCACTGAGTTCCTTTGTCCTGGAATATAAAAACGACAAATTCATCAAAACCTGGACTGATGTGGACCTTTACCTCCGGGTGATGGATGTTGGGGCGGGAAAGCGAATGCTGCTGTCCCAGGAGCGGGGCTCCGATAATCCTTTCTACGGTACCGTCCATAAAATGATCTGGAGGCGGGGGCGCTACGTCGATGGTGGCTCCCTGAGCCTCCCTGAAAAAGCCAACATTTACAATTTTGTTCGAGCTGATTTGAATGGGTCCGGGACCGCGAAGACGGTTCTTATGAGTGAAGACGGCGAGATCTATCTCTATGATGGTTCGGAGCGGAAATTGACCAATAGGAACGGCGTGTATTATGGTAAGCACGAGCGGTACATAGAATATGAGGAGGTTGAGATCAACGTCGCAGGCGAAGAGAACTTCAAACGGATGACCCATCATGGCCGGCTGCCCCTGGGAGATATGGATGGCAACGGCCGGCTTGAGATCGTAACGGTAAGAAACGATTTCTCACTGATAGACACCCTCCTTCCAGCGATCACGAATTACGAAAATAAAGCCGCAGCAGTTGGTCTGGAGTGGAATGGCTCCATCTTTGAGGAGCGCTGGGAGACCAGAAAGATTCAAGGGTCGGTTATTAACCTGGCCCTGGCCGATGTGGATGGGGATGGTAGAGAAGAGCTGTTGGTAGGGGTAATGAAATCAATCGAAGGGTTGGCAGGATTGGCTCAGGTCGGGTATTCTGCTTTTACACAGAAATCGCGCTTTGAAAGCCGTGTCTACCTTTACAGGTTTTAACCCCGATCCGATAAAAATAATCAACCCTTATGCCAATCAGCAACTCACTCGCGATCCGATGCCCATCAGGGGAAATTTCTAGGGCTGATTAATGTCGGATCGGGGTTAATGGCTGGTAAAAAACCCTTTTTTTGCTTGACAAGGGTTTTTTGTTTACTGTATATAATAAAATAATAGGTTTTAACGGCTGGTAAAAAACCCTTTTTTGCTTGACAAGGGTTTTTTGTTTACGATATACAATATAGTTGATGTAAGAACGGTTAAACTATAAATAACTTCATTGGAGGAGGGTTAATTGATATGAGCAATAAAATTAGTAGGTGGATTGGGCCAGCTTTGGTGGTCGCGTGGGTCGTCTTGTTCGTGGCTATCTCTTCGGCCGAGGCCCAGATCAAGTTTTCCCAGCGGGGATTTGTCCTGATGGATTACAAGGTCGGCCAAAATACCTCAGAAGTTGAAAAAGATGGAGGTTCACCCAACTTTAGCAAAAAGGAGTCGCACGATTTTGGCACCACGAGGTTCCGTGTCTGGAATTACTGGAAGTTGGGAGAGTTTGCGGACGCCGAGTGGATGTGGGAAATCGACTCAGTTTTAGGCGTTAGTGGGAAGTTCGCCACACCTGCTACAAATCCCCTTCGGGGCGACGTTGTTAAAATCGAGACAGGGATCGCGCGCCTGGACGTCACCATTCCGACGACCGATTGGCATGTTAGGATGGGCCAGCAGTCTTTTTTCACCGTCCTTCCCCAGTTTCAAGAGCGGGTTCCTGGAATCAAGATATACAAGGCCGGGGGTTGGATAAAGCCCACTATTTTCTATATTCCCGAAGAGAAGACACTTACAGGACCAGTGACGGGCACGCAGAGAAACGACGACCAGATTGCTGGTGGCTGGTTAGACATCCTCCCCATGAAGGGGGTGAAGATCCAGCCCTTTTTTATGTGGAATAACAGAAAAAACGAATCACTTGGTACTGGTACTGAGAATGACTTTCAGCGTGCGGATTTTGGCTTTAATTCGGAATATAAGACTAAAGGCTGGTATGTCAACTACTTGTTGGTTGGTCAGTCGGGGGAGCAGGATTTCGACAGCCCAACAATAAAGGACCGGGATATAGGTGCCTGGGCAAGCGAATTTGGCGTCGGCTACAACTGGGGGGTAAACACCTTTAGCCTCAATTTCATACATCGTTCAGGGCAAAATGCCCGCGATTCCGGTGATATCACTGTGTGGCAGCCTATAGTCACCTTCTTCGCCAACAAAAACCGGACGAGCCAGTTGCTCACCTCTGTCAATCAGCATCCCGCGTTTGACTTGGAGATCGCCGACACTACTGGGCCGAATAATTCCAACAAGTCAGGATGGACCATATTTGGTCTCTGGTGGAAGCGGCCCATTAACAAACAGTTAAATTTCGAGCTTGGGTTCAATCACATCCAGTCCGCCAAGAAGATAGACACTGACGGGGACTTTAGTGGTGACTCCAGAGTTGTGGGAGAGGCCTTTGACCTCCTCATAGTACATAAGGTAACAAAAGGCCTGACTTTCAACACCGGTGCCGCTTTTTTGATTCCTGGCGATGGTCTGGATGAGCCAAATGGGAAGGGCGGGTCGTCGGATGCCGATTGCTGCCCTTGGGCGTTATTTGCCTCTGCGATCTTAAGGTTCTAGCCTATTATCGTTTTACCCTGCCCGAAACAAAAGGGGAAGGTTGATGCCTTCCCCTTTTTCCTTCTTTCTTACTGTGGGCCATCGTTCTCGTAATCCTGGATCTGATCCGGCAACGGCCCCCCGAAGTCGGGCTCGGTCGCCAAGTCGGCTTTTTCAGGGACTTTTTCGCGCCAAGACGCAAGACCGCAATGAATGAAATCCCAATTTCGAATATCGAAATCCGAAACAATGCCAAAATTCAAATTACCAAAATCTTAAACTATTCAATTCGTTAGTTTTGGAGATTAGGAATTATGTCATTCGAATTTGTTTCGTATTTCGGATTTCGTGCTTCGAATTTGCATTTTTGTTTAACCTTGGCGTCCTTTGCGCCTTTGCGAGAGTCATCCTCTATCCGATTCCCTAAAACCAAATTCAACGGAAAATTTCAAATA
>JACZXR010000298.1 GCA_022571535.1 Deltaproteobacteria bacterium
AACGCCTGCTTAGGGCAGGCTGGTGGCAGATGGGCCTTTTTCAACGGTCTGAATCATACTTGACCTAGTTGTCGCAGAGCCTCATAAAGGACAATTGACACGGCATTGGAGAGGTTAAGGCTGCGCACCCCTTCACTCATCATGGGGATCACATAAGCCCTTTCTTGGTTGGTCGCTAATAGTTCCTCGGGGAGACCACGCGTCTCCGGGCCAAAAACGAGGAAATCGCCCGCTTGAAACTCCGCCTTGATATAGGATCGTTTGGCCTTTTTGGAAAAGCAAAAGATTCGTTCTTTACCATGCATCTCAAGAAAGTTTTCCCAGCAATTATGGAGACGTACGTCAACAAACCTCCAGTAATCCAGACCGGCGCGCTTCAGGTGCTTGTCGTCGATTTTGAACCCAAGCGGGCCAATCAGATGAAGCGCGGACTTCGTTGCAGCACACAGACGAGCAATGGATCCTGTGTTGGGAGGAATTTCAGGCTGAAATAAGACAACATGCATCTATATAGTCCATCTCGTCGATTTAGTCTGTTTGGTCTATTTTGCTGATCTAGTCGAATTCGTCATATAGGCCATAAAATCTTTTGGGTTTGTAGAGTTTACCCCGTGAAATGCGGTCTATCTAGTTCATTTAGTCTATATGGTTCGTTTGGTCTGTTTCGTTTATTTGGTCTTTCCGGTCTTTATCTAGTACGAAATCAACGAGATAGACAAAATAGACTAGATAAACGAGATAGACTAGCTCCCCGCTGCCTGCTGCTATCTGCCTACTGGTTACTATTTATTATTGACCATCTGACAGGCGGAGCAATCTCTCCGCGTTCCCGCCCAGTATCTTGTTTTTGTCCTCTTCGGGAATTGCAAGCTCCCGGACTGTATCTACTGACCTCTTGAGCGGGATGGGAACTGGGGGGAAGTCGCTGCCAAAAAGCACCTGGTCGACTCCTACCGTTTGTACGGCGCAGAGGACTGCTGGCGTGTGAAGGCAAACGGTATCGAAATAGAGCTGCTGTATGTAGGTGCTGGGGGGACGGGTCAAGACATCCGGCTCCCAGGGACCAAAGTTCATGTCGTCTCTTAGCTCATAGCCGAAATTTAGTCTCCCCGGAAGCAGAGGGAGGGCGCCGCCCACATGGGCGCAGACAAGTTTGAGCTTCGGGAATCTCTCCAACCCTCCTGTCAGGATAAATCGGGTCAGGGATAGGGTTGTGTCGAAGGGTCTCCCTACCATTTCCGGCAGGCGGAAGATCTCCATCTTCTCTGCACCGATCGTGACACGGGGCGGATGAATGAAGAGAGGTACATCGAGCTCCGTGACCAGCCCGAAAAAAGGCCTGGCACGAGGGGAGTCGAGGTACTCTCCGTTGACGCTGGAGTTCACCATGATCCCCTTGAGCCCATAGTCGCGTACCGCACGTTCAGTTTCCTTTAGAAATCGCTCATCGCCAAAGGGCATCGAGCAAGCGAGGCCCAATAGCCTCCTGGGATATTTGGCTGTGACTTCTGCGGCAAATTCGTTAAACTCCTTTACGAGGTCCAGCGGGTCTGAGTCTCTGGGCGTACGGATCCAGTTGTTGCCGAAGACCGTGAGATCCACTTGGGCTTTTTCCTGCTCTTCCAGCAGCAGATCGATGTTGAAGATGGCCTTTGGAGACCTGGGATGAAACCAGCTCTTGGGGACAAGATGCGCATGGCAGTCAATAATCATGTTTTTTCTATAACTCAGCTCGCTTTTTCTGGCAAGCGCATTCGTTCTACTGACTATTTCGTCGTCTCGCTTATCAAGTCTATCTGGTCTATCGCGTCTATTGGGGATTGTTGAGTCTATTATTGGGTAACCCCGCGGCTTGCCGCGGGTTATCCTAGTAATTTGATTCAATGTAAACCCCGCCTCTTGAGGCGGGCACAAAGCCGATGGGGTTTCCAAAGGGGAGAAGCGGCAACTCTCCCCCTTTGGTCGAACTCGGGGATTCAAACCCCGTGTTCGATATAACTTGATTTCACTTTGTGTCCTTCGTGCTCTTCGTGGTGATATTTCTCTCTTGCTGAAACAGATAAGAGACTGCGGCTGGCTTCACTGGCCTGCTAAACCGTCAGCTCCTGTGACATGAGATAGTATTTGTTTACCCCGTACCACAGAACGCCCCGTGCGTAAGCCCCGTTCCAACTCCGTCGTGAGAAAACGATGCGTCCTCTATCCAGCACGGTTGGAACGGGGTAAGCGCGGGGATGAACCCCGGACGATCTCAATCCCAACCTCGACCACAATCGTACGGGGTGAATGTTCCGAACTCCTTGTAAGGGCAGCGCCCCAAAGCCACGGACGTATGTCCGTGGTACGGGGTTTACCACGAAACACACGAAGATCACGAAGAATTTACAATCAAATTATATTCGCCCCTGAGGTTCAAACCCCGTGGTTGATATAACTTGATTTATTTTTCTCAGGTTTTAGGTTTGGTTCGCCTGGGGATCTGCTCGTGCTACGAGATTTTGGAGGGTTTCTCTATGGACCATTCCCTCAGCAATGATCCGGCGCAAGAGATCAGTGATCTCAGGGGATTTCAGCGCCAAACGAGACGCGTCAGCACTAAGCTGGTTCTCTAGCTCTTTTTGATCTTTGATGTCTTGAAGGATTCTAGCCCAATGGTTTTTTCCCGTGCGCAGTTCAAGATTGGCTTCTTGAGGATTTCCTCCCAAGTAAAGAATTTTCTCCTTGAGGGCATTTGCACTGTTTTGTTGTTCCAGGGAGATTTGCCGGAGGTGTTGGGCTACGTGGGGGTAAGGGGCCCTTTCTGCATGGACAGTGATCTGTTTGGCCAGACGGATCAGATTCTGGCGATGTTCGATTAGAATATTCACTACATCGATCAGCTCCCGATCACCGTTCCCTTTCAAATGCCTGCTAAAAAACTTTTGTAGCCTGTTCAAGATCTCCATCATTACCTCCGTAACAGGAAGGATAGGGTCGCAGAGGTATTCTGTCAAGGTGAATGCCTTTCTGCTTTTCAGTGATTGATAATGTGGCCAAAAACCTTTAAATTTCAGATTAGGCTACAGAAGAGGTGCTTAGTGTCTATGAGCAACGAAGAAAATCAGGACCCCCGCGACGAGATAAACGAGAGTGAGGCTGAGCTTTCGGGCGAGATCAACCTTCCGGACGATCAGGAGTCCTCCAGCACTGCCCTTGTCCCGTTTGACTCTCTCCAACGGTATCTGTCCGAGATTCGCCGCTATTCGCTTTTGAGCCGGGAAGAGGAGAAACGGTTGGCAATCGAATATAAAGAGTTTGGTAACATCAAGGCTGCCTTTAGGCTGGTGACTTCCAATCTCAGGTTGGTGGTGATGATTGCGCGCGAATATGAGAAGGCCCTCAAAAATCTCTTGGACTTGATTCAGGAAGGGAACATTGGTCTCATGGAGGCGCTGAAAAAATTTGACCCTTACCGCGGAGTGCGTTTTCCCTCCTATGCCGTGTGGTGGGTCCGTGCCTATATTATACGATACCTTATGAACAACTGGCGTATGGTCAAGATCGGGACAACACAGGCACAGCGGAAGCTTTTTTTCAATCTGCAAAAAGAAAAGGAAAAACTGGAGGCAGAGGGGTTTAGTCCTGGGCCGAAGCTCCTGGCGCAGCGCCTGGACGTGAAGGAGAGGGAGATTGTGGAGATGGACCAGCGCCTTTCCCACAGGGATCTCTCTACAGACACCCCTATCGGAGACAATGATGAGGTGACGTTGCTCCACTATTTAGCTGATGGGAGCCAGACGCCGGAGGAGCGCTTGGCCGATTCTGAGTATCGTCAGATTTTGAAAGAAAAGATGAAACGTTTTGCTAATGATCTTAAAGATAAGGAATTGGCAATTTTCCATCAGCGCCTGTTAACTGATCATCCGCTAACCCTAAGAGAGATTGGGGAGAAGTACGGTATCAGCCGTGAGCGGGTGCGGCAAATTGAGGAGAGGGTCAAAAAGAAACTCAGGGTTTATCTCACCAAGGAGTTTAAGGACATCAAGGATACCATGACTAGCGTCGGATAGAATGGCCTGCCCTCGCAGCGAATTTCGGATAGCAGCTAGCCGCGATCCGTAAAAAATAATC